>CAVPKR010000146.1:0-16104 GCA_963705675.1 Terriglobia bacterium | reverse complement strand
TTTTGTTATATTTTTGCATTGAACCATCTTCTCAGCGTCGAGGATCTCTCCGGAATATCCATCCCGGAGGGCCCTCAGGCATTGATGCCTTTCCTTCGGAGACCTCAGCTTGTCCATCTTCGTCGCCGCGACCAGGTACTTCCGGTCGTGCGCATCGAGCCAGTCCCTAAGCTCGATATCCTTATCCATCCAACCTCGCCGCGCGTCCAGGATGATCACGCACAGCCGTAGCGCTTCGCGATCGAGCAGGTATGCTTCGATGAGCGCCTTCCAGTGTGTCGTTTTTTCCCGGGGAACTTTGGCGAACCCATATCCTGGCAGATCGACGAAACGGAAGCCGCCGTCGACCTGATAGAAATTGACCAACTGCGTACAACCTGGCCGGGAACTAATGCGCGCCAGCCCGTCGGCACCTACCAGCACATTCAGCAGGCTGGATTTGCCTACATTGCTGCGGCCCAGAAAGGCAACCTCAGCATCGCTCTCCGGCGGAAACTGCTCCGGCCTGGCTGCACTTATTATAAACTGTGCCGCCATTATATAGGAAAGCCGGCTGCCTGGCGTTAGTGCGTTACTTTATCTTCTCTGGATCGCGCCACGATCTCCGCGGCGTTCAACATACCGGAAATCGGCGCCATTTCAATTTCCCTCTCCAGTGCCAATTTCAGAACCTCGTCCATCGAATGGACGAAATGCAGCTTCATATCGTTTCGGACGTTCTCCGGGATGTCCGGCAGGTCCTTCTCATTATCCGCCGGAAGCACCACCTCGCGGATTCCCTGTCGATGCGCGGCGAGCAGTTTCTCTTTGAGTCCGCCAATCGGCAGAACCCGCCCGCGAACCGTGATTTCTCCCGTCATGGCCAGATCGGCGCGCACCGGAATACTGGTCAGGGCACTGCAAATGCTGGTCGCGATCGTGATTCCGGCAGACGGCCCGTCTTTCGGAATCGCACCCTCTGGAACATGAAGATGAATGTCGATGTGCCGGTAAAAATCCCGCGGCAACCCCATCACGTGACTACGGCTTCGGATATAACTCATCGCGGCCTGCGCCGATTCCTGCATCACGTCGCCGAGCTTCCCGGTGGTGGTCAGCTTGCCGCGGCCTTCCATGATAGCAGCCTCAGTGGTGAGAATCGATCCGCCCACCTCGGTCCAAGCGAGCCCAACGGTCGCACCCACTTCGTTATTCTTTTCAGCCTGCTGCTCGCGGAACTTTTGCGGTCCCAGCAGGTCGTTCACTTTCGAGGTGTTGATGAATGCCTTTTCCGGCTGATCCTTTTTCTTTGCGGTTTGCGCGTTCACGACGGTGCGCGCGATCTTCCGGCACACATTACCGATCTCGCGCTCCAGGTTGCGGACCCCGGCTTCGCGCGTGTAATGCTGCATCAGCTCATGAATGCCGTCGTCGGCAAACTCGATCTGTTGTTCACTGAGGCCTGCGTCCTTTTTCTGCTTGGGAACCAGGAACCGCTTGGCGATCTCCATCTTCTCCAGCTCGGTATAGCCGGATAAGCGGATCACTTCCATGCGATCCTGCAATGCCGGAGGAATGGTGTGCAGCACGTTGGCGGTGGCGATGAAAAACACCTGGCTCAAATCGTACTCGACGTCCAGATAATGATCCACGAACATGAAATTCTGTTCGGGATCCAGTACTTCAAGGAGCGCCGCCGACGGGTCGCCCCGGAAATCCGTCGACATCTTGTCTACTTCGTCCAGCATGAAGACCGGGTTTCGCACGCCGGACTTTTTCATCATCTGGATGATCTGCCCCGGCAGCGCGCCGATGTAAGTCCGCCGATGCCCGCGAACTTCCGCCTCATCGCGAACCCCGCCCAGCGATAACCTCACGAACTTGCGGCCGGTAGCCTTCGCGATCGACATTCCGAGAGACGTTTTGCCCACACCTGGAGGCCCGACGAAGCACAGAATGGATCCCTTGGGATCTTTCACCAGCCGGCGCACGGCCAGAAATTCCAGGATGCGCTCTTTGATTTTCTCGAGGCCGTAATGATCGCTTTCGAGGACTTTTTGCGCAAACGCCAGCTCGCGAATTTCTTTCGATTTCTTCTTCCACGGCACCGCCAGCAGCCAATCCAGGTAATTGCGCGATACCGTCGATTCGGCCGACATCGGCGGCATATTTTCCAGACGCTTCAGCTCCGCCAGAGCCTTTTCGTGCGCGTCCTTGGTCATGCCCGCGGTCTCGATCTTCTTTTTCAGCTCGTCGAACTCGCTCTTCTCACCGCGGCCCAGTTCCTTCTGGATGGCCTTGATCTTCTCGTTGAGATAGTATTCCTTCTGCGCTTTTTCCATCTGCCGCTTTACGCGGCCTTGAATGGTGCGGTCGACGTTCAACTTCTCGATCTCGATGTCCAGCATCTCGGCGACGCGCGTCAGCCGGTCGATGGGATCGAAAATCTCGAGCAGCTCCTGCTTTTCCTCGGTAGCGAGCTGCATGTTCGCCGCGACGGTATCCGCCAGTTTGCCCGGATCGTCACCGCGAATCGCCGCGACCATGGTGTCGTAGTTGACGTTCTGGCTCAGCTTCACATATTGCTCGAACAAAGTGGTGACGCGCGAAGTCAGCGCATCCAGTTGCGGGCCAGTCTCTATCTTGAAGCTGAACGTCTTGACGGTGGTCTTGAAAAAGCCCTCTTCTTCATTGACGGAAAGAATCTTCCCGCGCTCCACGCCTTCGACCAGAACTTTGAGATTGCCGTCCGCCTGTTTCAGGCTTTGCACGATGTTCGCCACGGTGCCGACCGAGTAAATCTCATCCGGACGCGGATCGTCGACGCTGGCATCGTGCTGGGTCGCGACGAAAATCTTCTTGTCGCCGGCCAACGCCTCTTCGATCGCCCGCACGCTCGGCTCGCGCCCGACCAGGAACGGCGTCATCATATGCGGGAACAGGACCACTTCCCGGATGGGCATCATCGGGAGTCGGCGTGTGTCGGATTTCTCTTTGGAAGTAAGCATTGAAAAAAGTGGTGAGATCCAGCGGTCGGAGGCCGGGTTAAAAAGATCGGAAAACGCGCCGGCCTTGTCTTATCCAGCTTTCTCGAGCAAAGCCATATTGATCTTCTGCGTCATCACCATTTCCTTGGTGACCAGGAACTCGCGGACCTTCTTATAAGACGGCAGGTAGTACATCAGATCCAGCATCAGATCTTCAAGGATCATGCGCAGGCCGCGGGCGCCCACCTTGCGTTCCATGGCGAGTTGCGCGATCGCCTCCAGGGCGTCGTCGCTAAACTTCAGTCTAACATTTTCAAACTCGAAGAGCTTCTGGTACTGACGAATGATCGCATTCTTGGGCTTGGTCAGAATCTGCACCAGCGCCTCCTTACTCAAATCCTCTAACACCGCCACCACCGGCAAACGCCCGATAAACTCGGGAATAAATCCGCCTTTGATCAGATCGACGGGCTGGACCTGTTCCAGCATCGTGATCGTCGGCGGCCTGGGGCTGCCGGGCCGGCGGGCTGAGGCCTTTGCCGCCTCTTCCGGATTCGAGAACCCGATGGTCCGTGTCCCTACCCGGCGCATGATCGTCTTTTCCAGACCGATAAACGCCCCGCCGCAGATAAATAGGATGTTAGTGGTATCCACGGGCGTGAATTCCTGATGCGGATGCTTCCGCCCACCCTGGGGGGGCACGTTCGCGATGGTTCCTTCCAGGATCTTCAGCAACGCCTGCTGCACGCCCTCACCCGAAACGTCACGTGTAATCGACGGATTCTCGTCCTTGCGCCCGATCTTGTCGATCTCGTCTATATAAATGATCCCCTGCTGGCACCGCTGGACATCCCAGTCGGAATTTTGCAGCAGCCGCAGGATGATGTTCTCGACGTCCTCGCCGACGTACCCCGCTTCGGTGAGCGTGGTGGCGTCAACGATGGCAAACGGCACATCCAGAATCCGGGCTAAAGTCTGAGCCAGCAAAGTCTTACCGGTTCCGGTCGGGCCGATCAGCAGGATATTGGATTTCGACAGCTCCACCTCGCCGGTGCGCTGTCTTATTCATCTGAATGCGCTTGTAGTGGTTGTAAACCGCTACCGCCAGCTTCTTCTTGGTAGAATCCTGCCCGATCACGTACTGATCCAGATACTCCTTTAATTCCAGCGGTTTGGGAAGCTTATGCGGCGTTCCATACTGCTGTTCATGGCGATCATCCTCAAGAATCGAGTTGCAAACGGCGATGCACTCGTCACAAATATACGCACGCGGGTAATCGGAGGGGGAGGAGATCAGCTTACCAACAACATCCTGACTTTTGGCGCAGAAGGAACAGCGCAAGGAATCGTCGGAGCCAGCACGCTTCACCGGGGTCTCCTGTTAGGCATAGTAATGTTGCAGACGTTCCGATTATACCGGATTTTCGGGGCGAAGAAACATAGATCGTTCGACCGGGTAGTTTTAGGCCGGGATCTGTCCGCGCCGGGCGTTCACGACCGCGCCAATCAATCCAATCTCATCGCTGCGCGGAATTACTTCAAAAACGTACCCCTGCAAGGGGCTCATCTTCACCATTTCCTGCACACAGCGATTTAGAAACACCAGGTTGACGAACTTCGAGTTGGGGCCGGTGATGTAAAACTTCCCCGCCCCGCTCATGTGGATACTGGACGCACAAGCCGCCGCGAGCGCCCTATGCCAAAGGATCGCGAATTCGGCGCAGCGAGGATTTTCGCCGGATCTGGCGGCCGCGAAAACCTCCTCGGGTTCCATATCGAGAAAGCGCAGCCGCATGGCACGATGTCCCATGATGCTCTCAAGATGGCCAATCCCTCCGCAGGCGCAATACCGCTCATTTGGGTCGAGCGACACCACGATATGGCCGCCTTCCCAAATCCCATCCGCGGCCGGATAACGCCCGAATCCGATCCCATTTCCGAGCGTCCAGACCCGCACCAATTGATCCAGCTTCCCGTGCATGGCGGCGATCCCCGAGGCAACGACATCGGCGTCGTTTGAAACCGCGATTTTCGCGTGGACCCCTCGCTCGGCCAGGGCCGTGCGCATCGCCGCCTCCATCGGGAACCCCTTCAATTGATGAAGATTCGGCGAATCCTCGATGACGCCGCACCGCACGATACCCGGGTACGCGAGTCCGATCGCCTCCACAGTCTCGCCCTCGGCCAAAGCCTTTACTTCATCGGCCTGGACGCGCACCAGCTCTTCGACCGGCATTCCGCGAATCTGGTCGGCCGCATCGGGACCGTCGGGATACCGAGCCACTGCGTGCACGGCGTGATTCTCATCCACCAGCCCGAGCGTAATATGTTCGGTAATCACTACTCCGATGTTGCGCGCCATGAGTTTCCCTCCTAATCAAGTTCTTGAATCGAACCGCGCCAGGACCAGCCGCTCAAGCTCTTATCATCCCTCGCGGCGAGTAAGACAGGCATAGCCTGTCAGGGGCGAGCGAGCTTGTTCAGCCCGTTAAAAGCCGCAGCCTTATAACACTCGGCGAGGGTTGGATAATTGAACACCGTGTCGACGAAATACTCGATGGTTCCCTTTAGGATCAGCACGGCCTGGCCGATGTGCAGCAGCTCGCTGGCGCCCTCGCCGATGATGTGAACGCCCAGCAGTTCCTTGGTTTCGCGATGAAAGATAATCTTCAGCCGTCCGGTGGTATCGCCGCGAATCTGCCCGCGGGCGATCTCCCGGTAGTACGCAACGCCAACTTCATAGGGGACATCCTCGTCGGTAAGCTGCTCCTCATTTTTCCCGATGAATGAGATCTCAGGGATGGTGTAAATCCCATAAGGATAGGTCGCGGGATTCGAATTCACCGGCTTATTGAAAGCCCGCGCGGCCGCGATGCGTCCTTGCTCCATCGAAACCGAAGCGAGACTGGGAAACCCGATCACATCGCCCACCGCGAAAATATTTGGCACCTTGGTCCGATATTCGGCGTCTACCGGAATCCGGCCGCGTGAATCCGCCTCGATTCCGGCCGCCGCCAGATTCAATTCATCCACATTGCCTTGACGCCCTACTGCATAGAGCAGTCCATCACCGGATAGCTTCTTCTTACTTTCAAGATTCGCGACCACGCCGCCCTCGGCGGTTTCTTCGACGCTCGAAACTTCTTCGTTCAGCCGCAGCGTGACACGATGGTCACGGAGGTGATAGGAAAGCGCTTCGACGATCTCCGCATCGGCAAACTCCAGGAGGCGCGGCCGCTTTTCCACCAGGATCACGCGCACGCCCAGCGTCGCAAACATGCAGGCATACTCGACGCCGATGACTCCGCCGCCCACCACGATCAGCGTCCGAGGAATATCCGGCATCAGCATCACCTGATCGCTATTCAGAATGTTGCGGCCGTTAATGGGAACCTTTTCGGACACGGCGGGCTTGGTGCCCGTCGCGATGACCAGCATGGCTCCCTGGCAATCGATGGAGCCTTGCGGACTGGTGACGCGAACGGTTTTCGCATCGACAAAACTGGCGACGCCCGTGAACACTTCGATGTTGTTGCGGGAAAGCTGCGCCACGGTGACGTCGATTTCCGTCTTGATGACGTGTTGCACGCGGAACGCCAGGTCGGCCATCGAGATTTTATCTTTGACCTTATAACTGACGCCGTAAATATTCTGATAGTTGTATCCGGACAGATGCATTACGGCTTCGCGCATGGTCTTGCTGGGAATGGTGCCGGTGTTGATGCACACTCCGCCGATCACTTGCGCCTTTTCGACCAGGGCGACATGCTTCCCCGATTTCGCGGCTTGAATCGCGGCCCTCTGCCCCGCCTGCCGGAGCCAATGACGATCATGTCGAAGGATTGCATCAGAATTCAGAATACAGAATATTGCGACGGGCTTTATTTCGAACCGATGACGCGCGAGGTTCGACGGGCATTCAGCTCGGCGACCAGCACGATGAACAGCGGCACCCAGTACGGATACACGGGAGCTCCCTCCAGCAAGATCAGCACCGCCGGCAGCAGTGACCCGTAATACCAATACGTGACCGCCCGCAGATCCGCGCAGCGATAAACGTACACCAGATACGCCGCGCCCACAATCAGGAAGCATGCCGCGATTCGGATCCTCAATGCTCCTGCCCAAACGAGCCACAACCCCACTGAGGCGAACAGCGCCGCGGCCGCAAGATATGCATTCATGATCCAGCGCGCATACCGGTCAGTCTCGCCGGGCATCACGCCCGGCGCGAATATCGACCTGACTACCGCCAGCAGCACCACCCCGAGAAATCCGCCCTGCGTCGGCGCCCAGCGCGGCAGCATCAGCGTCGGCTTCCACATCCGGAGCACTCCCTCTGCCAGAATGCCAGCCCGAGCGCGGCCATCACATCCATCGCCGCAGCCTGCGGCGCCCGATTGGCGGGATCCGAAAACGCGTCGCGCAGCCTCAGCCCTGCCCAAGCCGCCGTCACCGGAATCGCCAACCGGATCAGCGCCGCCGGCTCATCGGCAATCGACGGATGATCGGAGTGAAACGCTGCGGCCGTGAACGCATACACCAGCACAGCCGCTTCGAGCAGTTGCGCCCGCGCCGGTGTCACCGTCTCAGCCCTCGTAATCACCGCCGGATTTAGTTCCCGCGCGCGGTCGACGATCCGGCAGCCGCTGAATCACTAACGTCTCGCCCCTGAATGAGACCGACACCTGCGTGCCCGGCTTAAGGTTGAGCTGATCGCGGGTCGCTTTCGGTATCGTCACCCGTCCGGTCGCGGATACCTTTGTCTTGAGCATGCCCTAATCTTAGCGCCCAAACGGATATCCTGAATCTTATGCCGTCCGGCGCATGGTGCGCCAATCCGGGAACTCGCTCACCACGCGTTTCATCACCATGGTCTCGCCGAGCACCTCAATGTCGACCTCTGTACCCGCCTTCAGATTCAGCCGATCCCATACCCTCTTTCCGCGGTAAGAATCACCGTATCCATATTTCCGTTGTAACGCTAGGCCCGCCGGCGCCCCCGAAGAAGAGGGTCAGGTAGTTCGTCGCCCCGGCACCCAAGGCCGACACCTGAAGATTGATCTGAACAGCCCCTTGCACCAGACTCGGCGCGTCCCCCGCATACAGGACATTCAGCGAAAATGATTGTTCGTTAAATCCGCCCTCCAGCGAACGCACAGACGCGGTTACTGGAAGCGCAACTTTCGTGGTCCCTGACCGATGGAACCCGTGGCCGGCAGGGGCGTCATCAGCCCAGCTCCGGTCATATAGATCGTGACTGCCGATCCGGCGGCCGCCGGGTGGGACACGCTGTTCAGCGTTCCATCCGGGTTAACGATCGCCGGTGTGTTTCCGACATTGTAGATTGCCGGGTCCGCAGCGGCCACAGCGACGTTCACATCCGGCGGCAGAATCGATCCGTCTTTGATGATCCGCACACTCGAGCTGCTCCATCCTGCAATTTCAAAAGGAACCACCGCATTGATCTGCGAGCTGGAAACGTACAGAAGCGGCGCGGCTATCCCGTTGAAATATACGCTGACACCGCCGAGAATCACGCTGACGTCGCCGGAGCTGTCAAGCTGTGTCAACGCCGGCTCGGCCGGACCAATGCCGACTCCGAACAAAGTCACAATTTCGCCGGGCGCAATCGGGTCGCTTGAGAATGTCGCCGAGTTCGCGACACAGTTAATTCCAGCAGAGCCCGGCTGGGTGAGCGGCACGGGATCCAGCAGGCGGGCCGGGTCTTGACTTGCCGACCAGATTGTCGAAGAACTCAGAGCGACATCATTGTTAAGATAAGTGGCGTATAGAAATCCGGTCCCGGCGCTGTTCAACTCGACCAGATATCCGCGGGGAGTGCTGCCCGCGCACGGAAGCGGGACTCCCGGCGTAGTGGGAGCGCCAGCATTGTCCCAGCCGCGCACCGCTAAATGATCCGTATCGACGATCTCAATCCGGTATAGAGGAAGTTCGACGCCTACGGCGCTCCGGAGCATAGGCAGCTGGGTCGCGTAGATCAATTCGCCCCGATCGCCGGAAAGCTTGGCAGCGAAGCCATTTCCTTGTGTGAGAAATGAGCTGATGTACGGAGGCAATCCCAGGGAAAACCCGGCGACGTAGACCGCCCCGCCAGCGTCCAGCGCCATGTCCAGGGCCCCCGTATCGGCTTCGCCGAATACTGAGGAGAACATCACGCGCGACCCATCGGGGCTTAGCTTGGTAACGAAAGCCTCAGGCGCGGGACTCAAATTACTGTATGCGTACACGGTAATCGGAAATCGATTAACCGCCTCCGCAGTGGACTCGGTAGTTCCCGCGACATAGGCATTGCCGCTCGCGTCGACTATGACCGAATACGCAATGTCTTCGGAATCTCCGCCAAAGCGCGCGGCATAAATCGGAGCTTCGAGCGCCGAATCCATCTTCATGACGAACGCATCGGCCTGGTCGTCGAACTTGGCAAGCACAGTCGCGAAGGCGCCCGGTGTGGTCGTATACGTATTTCCCACGGTGGCTCCAGCGATGAACACATTGCCGGACGTGTCGAGCGCCAGCTTCCACGGCTGCGCGCCCGCCAGATAGGTGGATGCGAGCACCTTGGTCCCATCCGCGCTTAGCCGCGTGATAAACCCGGCGCCGGGCGCCGTCTGGTAGGCTCCGGCCGTGACAGGAAAATCAAGGGATGTCGTCGTGCCAGCCACATACACGCTGCCCGAAGAATCCACCGCGATGGTCTGCGCAAGGTCCCGGCCACTGCCGCGCAGATAGGTGGAGTACAAAAGACGCGTGCCATCCGCGCTGAACTTCGCGACGAAGGCGTGTTGGCAAGGCGGGGAACACAATCCCGCAATGGTCTGAAACGCCCCCGCCGTGACCGGTATTTCGCCGCTGAAGGCATACCCAGTGATGTAAACATTTCCCGCCGCATCCACCACGGAAGCCGAAATCTGATCGGGAGCCTGGAGCGAAAAAAATGCCTTAGGATTCGTAGGAACCTGCGCGAAGCCACACGCCTGGGTCAGAACGACCCAAGCGGTCAGTCTCTCAACCGCAATCGAACACACGAAATTTGACTTTGGACATTGTGAGACAAACTGAACGATGCACTCGCAGGGCCGTCACACGTCCTCAGAAACTTCTATGCTAAGTTTTATGCCGTCTCGCCGTGAATTTATTCATTTGACCGCCGCAGCCTTAGCTATGCAAACTCAAGCGCCCGCGCAAGAAACTCTCGAAGAAGTCTCGATCGTTCAGCTTCAGGAAGGCCTCACCACCGGCCGGTGGACTTCAGTTCAACTGGTCGAAAAATACAACGGCCGTATCGCGAACATTGATAAATCCGGGCCCAGCATCAACGCTGTGATCGAGCTCAACCCGGACGCCGCTGCCATTGCGGCTTCGCTCGACCGTGAGCGCAAGGAGAAAGGCTCGCGGGGCGCGCTCCACGGGATTCCGGTGCTGATTAAGGACAATATCGATACCGGAGACAAGATGATGACCTCCGCGGGATCGCTGGCGTTAGCCGGTTCCGCTGCGAAAGACGCCGCGCTGGTCACGCGCCTGCGCGCGGCCGGGGCCGTGATTCTGGGTAAGACCAATCTCAGCGAATGGGCTAACTTCCGTTCCACCCATTCTGTCAGCGGATGGAGCGGGCGCGGCGGGCAGACCCATAATCCCTACGCGCTCGACCGCAACCCTTCGGGATCCAGTTCAGGAACGGGAGCCGCTGTCTCGGCGAATCTTTGCGCGGCCGGGGTCGGCACCGAGACGGATGGCTCGATTGTGTCCCCGTCCTCGATCAACGGACTGGTGGGAATCAAACCGACCGTCGGCTTGATCCCGGGGCCGGCATCGTGCCGATCTCGCATCGCCAGGATACGGCCGGTCCCATGGCGCGCACGGTGGCGGACGCGGCGCTGATGCTGGGGGCGATGACGGGCGCGAGCTATGGCCAGGCACTTGATGCCAATGGCTTGAGCGGCGCGCGGATCGGCGTCTGCCGCCAGATTTTCGGTTTCAACGATCGGGTCGACCGCCTGATCGAAGCTGCCATCGTGACGTTGAAGCACGCGGGCGCGGAGATCGTCGATCCCGCGAACATCCCCACCTATTCGAAGCTCAGCGAGCCTGAAAACGAGGCGATGCTGTATGAATTCAAGGCGGATCTGAATGCCTATCTTGAAGCTCGCGGGGCTTCGGTGAAGAGCTTGAGAGACGTGATCGAGTTCAACGAGCGAAATCACGACCGCGAGTTGCACTGGTTCGGGCAGGAGCAAATGATCAAAGCCGAGGCGAAAGGTCCTTTGACCAGCAAGCCCTATCGCGATCTGATCGTGCGCCTGAATCGCCTGGCCAAGCAAGAAGGCATTGACCTGGTGATGCAGAAGCTCGCGCTCGATGCCCTGGTCGCGCCCACCGACGGCCCGGCTTGGCCCACCGATTATGTGGATGGCGATCATTTCAACGGCGGCTCGTCCATGCCCGCCGCCATCGCCGGCTATCCGCACGTTACAGTTCCGGCAGGCTTCGTATTTGGCTTGCCGGTCGGACTTTCCTTCTTCGGCTCGCCGCGCACGGAAGTGAAACTGATCAAATATGCCTATGCGTTCGAGCAAGCCACGAAGGCTCGCAAGGCTCCGGAATTTCTTCCCACGGTAAAGTTTTAAACGATGATGTCGCCGAAGAAAAAGGGGAGTGCCAGACGATGGATATTCTTCGGCATCCTTTTGGGGGTGACTGCCTGCGCGCGTCACTACAAAGTTGAAGGCCTGGTCATTCAGACAGACCAGATCCAGCGCACGATCCTGGTTTCCCACCGGCCCATCAAAAATTACATGCCGGGGATGACGATGCCATTCCACGTAGCGCGGCATGAAGACTTGTCGAAACTCACTCCCGGTACTCGGGTGAGCTTCGACCTTCGCATCGGCAAACACGAATCCATTGCCCGCAACCTGAAACCGCGGACAAGCGCGTTGAAAGGACCCGACGGCGAATTGCTAAACGTGGCCGAATCGGTTAATCGAGTGGCCCTGGGCGCACAGGTCCCTGACTTTACCTTGACCGATCAGGCGGGGCGCCCGGTCCACCTGTCGGATTTTCGCGGACGCGTCGTCGCCATCGATTTCATTTATACCCGCTGTCCCTTACCGGACGTCTGCCCGCGCCTTTCGGCCAATTTCGCCTACGTATCGAAACGCCTGGGTGGGCGCGACCTGACGCTGCTCTCCATCACTATCGACCCGCAGTTCGATACACCGGCGGTGCTCAGCGAATACGCCCGGCGTTACGGAAGCAATGGCGAGGGATGGCGGTTCCTCACCGGGACGCCGGACCAGATCCGGACTGTGGGCGGCTTGTTCGGGCTGGTCTACTGGCCCGAAGAAGGCTCGCTGACGCACACTTCGGCGACCGCGGTCCTGGGCCGCGATGGCAAACTGGAAGCCTTGATCGAAGGCGCCGGCTATCGGCCGGATCAATTGCGCGACTTACTGGAACATTCTTTAAACCAGCCATGATCTTCTCAGACCTCGCCTTAGCCCGACGACTGGAACGCCAGGAAGCCATGGGCGGAGCCCGCTTCGTCGAAGCTCGAAATCGAGTATCGCCTGAAGCTGGCGCACAGTGGATCGAAATCGCCGGGGCCTATGCCATGTTCGACGGTCCCGGCTCGCCGATCACGCAGACCTTTGGCCTGGGTTTGTACGCCGAGACCACCGAGGCCGATCTCGATCGACTGGAAACATTCTTCACGGATCGCGGGGCGACGGTCCGCCATGAAGTGAGTCCGCTGGCCGGCATTCCGGTGACACAAATGCTGAGCCGCCGCGGCTATCAGCCGATCGAATTCACCAGCGTGATGTATCAGCCTCTACCCGTCGCTGTCGCGCTCGGCCCCGGCAATCCTCGTCTGGAAACGCGCCTCATCCAGGCAGGCGAAGAAACTTTGTGGTCCGAGATTTCGGCGAAAGGGTGGAATATGCCGGAGCTGACGGACTTCCTGCTCGACTTGGGCCGCGTCTTCGCCCACGCCGACGGATCGCTGGCCTTCTTTGCGATTCTGGACGGGCAACCGATCGCGACCGGGGTGCTCCGTTGTCACGAAGGCGTCGCGCTGTTCGCAGGAGCTTCCACTATCCCGGAGGGGCGCAACCAAGGCGCTCAGCGAGCTCTCCTAGGAGCCCGCATGACCATGGCGGTCAGCCGAAGCTGCGACTTAGCGATGATGTGCGCGGAGCCGGGAAGTTCCAGCCAGCGCAACGCGGAACGTCAAGGGTTCCACATCGCGTACACGCGGACCAAGTGGCGGCTGGAGGCAAAATAGCCTACTGGGCGGTGGTTTTCCAAGTTCCTTCGTCGACGGGTGTATCGCCGGCGGTGGTCTTGTAGGTCCCTTCAAGCGACTTGCCCTTGAGGGTCCCATGTGTCATGGATTGCATCTGGTTGCCCTGAAGGTCGAACGAATAAAGGATGGTGATGGACGGGCCGTCCACTTTGACGGAGGTGATTTTACAGGGGACTTCCTGGCCGTCCATGGTGAACCCGATATCCGCGGCGAGGCCGTTCTTGCCGTCTGCCTTGAGCGTCATGTGAAAATCGCCGCCCGCCGAGGCGCCGGCCCAGGTCCCTTTGTAAGTGCCCGGAGCGACCTTGTCCTGCGCATTGAGAACGCCCAGGGCCAGCAACAGGATGGCGGCGGCGCGCATGCTTACTTCTTCGCCATCACGTAAGTGATATCGAACTCACCTTGGGGAAGCGCCAGATGGCGGAGGTCGGTGAGCGTCTTGCCGTCGTCCGACAACGTCCACTTGTCGGTAATGGTAATGTCTGTGCCGCCAAAGTTTGCAGCCATCTTGATCGTCAACGCACCGCCATCCCAGTTCGCCGTGGCTTTTACAGGGGTCCCCATCATTTCGTTGGTGGTTTCCTTACCGTCGGTCGAGTAGATCATTTTAATGGTCTGATCACCCTGCGGACCGCCGGTGGTGATCTCGGTCACATTCATCGCGGGGTCGGTGTGATCCACCTTGCGGGTCATCGAAGCCGGCGCGGGCATGGGGCCGAAGTTGCTCTTGTCAGCATCGAGCGACCAGTCTCCGGAAAAATTGGGTTTGTCTGCCGCCAATGCCAAGGTGGCGAAGGCGGTGATCGCGAACACGGCTTTCAGCAGGGTCCTCATTATGAATATCTCCTTTAATTCCTAAGCTTACTGTTTGTCCAAGACTAATTTCAGGTCGAACTCGCCTTGTCCGGGCACGGTCACATGATTGGTGATGGTCAGCGTCTTGCCGCCGTCGGAAAGCGTCCAGGTTTCCTTCGACCCGATTTGCATGCCCTGAAAGTCGCGGGTACTTTCGATGATCAGGTTATTGCCCTCCCATCGGGCCGCGCCTTTCGCGTCACTATCCTGAACCTTATTCACGGTCGGTTTCCCGTCGGTGGTGTACTTTATCTCGGTGGTAACTTCGCCCGCCACGCCCTTTTGATAAGTCTTATATTCAAGAGACGGATCGTGATGCTTGATGGTTCTGGTTAAAATTTCGGGTGCGGGAATGGGCGCTTGAAAATCGCTCTTAGCGACGTTCATCTTCCATTCGCCTGAAAAATCCGGCACAGCCTTCGCGCTACTCATCGCCGCTAAGAAAGACGCTGCCAGAAAAGCGGTACGGATGGCGGTTCTTTTCATGTATTTGTCGATTATAACAGGCGTGATTGTAAAAGACTGTCAGGCAGCGGCGCCCCGTAGAGGCCGCGCTCGCGGATATATTTTACTACCGGCGGGGGCAAATCGGGCGGCGTTTCGCCCCGAGCCAACGCATGGCGGATTTCAGACGACGACACCGGCAACGCCACGGTTTCCAACCTATGGACGCGAGCACCCGGCGGGGACTTGTAGTAGTGGCCGGGGCGCGCAACCACGATAAAATCGACGGCCGCGATCACATCTTGCCATCGATGCCAGCCGCCGATCTCGGCGAAGGCGTCGGAGCCGATGATAAAGAGCACTTGTCCCGGCGTCGACGCGATTACACGCTCAATCGTATAAATGGAATAGCTTTTTTCCGCTCCCGCTTCGAGGCGCGAGGGTAGGAAACGCGGGTCGGCCTGGCAGGCTAGCTCCACCATGCGGTATCGGTCTTCGAAACCGGCACCGGCTTCCTTCAGGGGCGGATTGGCCGCTGGAATGAAGAGAACGCGATCGAGCTCGAAGGTCTCGGCAGCTTCGCGCGCAACTACCAGGTGGGCGCTGTGGATCGGATCGAAAGTGCCGCCGAAAATCGCAGTTTTCATACCAGGCGTCGAAGCAGTTCCTCTTCCCTCTCGATCTCAATTCCGATATCGAGCCAGCAGAGCCGCAGTGGCGAGACCATCGCCGCGGCGCCGTCACAAAGATTGATCGCGTCCTTGCCGGTGGTGACCAGCGCCTCGGCGCCCGTGGATATGGCACGCTCGCGAAGCCACTTTACGTCGGCCGGCGAATACGGATGATGGTCGCGAAACGGATGCTGAAATACCACGTCGAGGTGCAATCCGGTCAGGGTTCGCCAGAACGAGCGCGGCGAGCCCAGACCGCAAAACGCCGCAACGCGTTTAAATCCGGCCATCGAAACCACCCTGATTCGAAATCCACCCATTTTCGCGGAACCACACGCGAGCGAAAGATGGGCGCTTGGGCATTGTACCGCGCCAACAGCCGTTCGAGTCCGGAATAACTTTGGCCGGATTCCGTGCGGGTGATGACGATTTCAGTAGCGCGTGACAAGGCGGTCAGCGGCTCGCGGAGACGGCCCAATGGCAGATGCCGCCCGCCAGCGGATCCAAAGCGTCAATGAGCACGATGTCGTTCTTACGCGCGAGCTGGCGATGTTGAAATCCGTCGTCAAGCAGGAATATATCCGGCCTGAGCTCCCGTTCCATTCGCCCCTGCCCGCGAGACGGTCCGCACCGACGCCGACGTGGGCGTCGCCGGGCTCGAATGTCATCTGGGCTTCATCACCGGTTTGCTGGCGAATCGCGCTGCCGCCGCGGGGAACGATGACGGGTTGAGAAGATTCGCGGCCGTAACCTCGGGTCAGAATCGCCGGGTTATGCCCCATTTCGCGTAGTCGCGCCGCCAGATGAGCGGCTAACGGCGATTTTCCGGTCCCACCCA
>CAVPKR010000145.1:0-9023 GCA_963705675.1 Terriglobia bacterium | reverse complement strand
AAGAGGCGTTTCGACAAAACGGTGGAAACCGGCTACGCCATGTTCTACAGCCGCTCGCGCAACAAGCTGTGGCTCAAGGGCGAAACCTCCGGCCATCGTTTGGTGGTCAAGGAAATCTCCACCGATTGCGATCGCGACGCCGTGCTGATGAAAGTGGAGCGCTCGGGTCCGGGGGTGTGCCACGAAGGCTATGAAAGCTGCTTTTTCCGGCGGCTGGATGGCGGCGAATGGATAAGACGAAGCACGCGCACTTACGATCCCGCCGCCGTCTACGGGAACTGAACATGAAGCTCAAACTCGGCATTCCCAAAGGCAGTCTCGAGAACGCGACAGTCGATCTGTTCCGCCGCGCCGGTTTTCAGATCACCATCAACAGCCGGTCCTACTTCCCGGCATCGACGATCCGGAAATCGAGTGCATGCTGATCCGCGCGCAGGAAATGGCGCGTTATGTGGAAGACGGCGTGCTCGATGCGGGCCTCACCGGCCGCGATTGGGTGGAGGAGAATAAGGCCAAAGTCCAGACCGTGGCCGATCTCATCTACGCCAAGCAGAGCTTCGGAAAAGTTCGCTGGGTGCTGGCGGTGCCCGAATCTTCAGCATTTCAATCGGTGAAGGATCTGGAAGGCAAAGTCATCGCCACCGAATTGGTATAGGCCACCGAGCGATATCTGACGGCGAACGGCGTAAAGGCCAAAGTGGAATTCAGTTGGGGCGCGACTGAAGTAAAGCCTCCGGTGCTGGCGGATGCCATCGTAGAAGTGACCGAAACCGGCTCCTCGCTGCGCGCCAACAAACTGCGCATCGTCGAGACGGTGCTCGAATCGAACACACAGTTAATCGCCAATGTGGATGCGTGGGGGGACACGTGGAAACATCGCAAGCTCGAAGACATCAAGATGTTGCTCGAGGGCGCGATCAACGCTATGGGCAAAGTGGGGCTGATGCTGAATGTGGGAAAGGAAAAATCTGGAGAGGGTGCTCGCGGTTCTGCCGGCACTGAAGAATCCGACCATTTCACACCTGAGCGATGAAGATTGGCTGGCGGTGAATACCATCCTCGACGAATCCACCGTGCGCACCATCATCCCGCGCTTGAAGGAAGCCGGAGCGCAGGGAATCGTCGAATATCCGCTTGAATAAAATCGTGATGTGATGATTCGGATTCTGGATTACGAAGACGCCCGGCCGCTGCTGACCGCGCAAAACGCTGCGGCTGGAGGAAGCCGAGCGTATCGTGGCGCCGATCCTGGCCGATGTACGCAAGCGCGGCGATGCGGCGCTGCTCGAATACGCCCGCAAGTTCGATGGCTTCGAGAGCGTCAGCGTCCGGCATTCCCGTCAGAGGATCGCTCCAGCCGGAGTTCGAGGAAGCCGTCGAATCGGCGGCGGAGAATATCCGCGAGTATGCGCTGACTGCAGCTTCCGCAGCCGCGAAACTGCGTCGATTATGCCGGCGGCCGGCAGCTGGGCCAGATCGTGCGGCCGCTCGATTCGATGGGCGCCTATATTCCCGCCGGGCCGCTATCCGCTGCCCTCCACTCTGCTGATGACCGTCATCCCCGCGCAGGTGGCCGGCGTGCAGATAACCTGCGTCGCGTGTCCCAGTCCCAGCGCCGGAAATTCTGGGCATCGCGCGCTGGCTGGGCGTAACGCACTTGTTTCAGATGGGCGGAGCGCAGGCGATCGCGGCGTTGGCCTATGGAACCGAAACGGTGCCGAGGTCGATCGCATCGTCGGACCGGGAAATATTTACGTCGCCGCGGCGAAGAAGTTGATCGCCGGCGAAACCGGAATCGACTTCGTCGCCGGACCGACCGAGATCGTGATTATCGCCGCGGAAGGCAATGCGCGCTGGATCGCGGCCGATATGCTCGCCCAAGCCGAGCATGATGTGGACGCGTCGTCGATTCTGTTGACCACTTCGCGCAGCTCTGGCTGAGTCCGTCGCCCGCGGAAATCGAGCGACAGCTTGCTACGCTCCCCACTGCGGCTGTCGCGCGGCGCGTCGATCGAATCGAATGGCGCTATCGTGATCGTCGATGCGCTCGAACGCGCGGTCGAGTTTTCGAACGCGCTGGCGCCGGAGCATCTGAGCCTGCACGATCGGAGCCTGCTGCCGTCGATTCGCACACGCGGGCAGCGTCTTCCTGGGTCCGTCGAGTCCCGGAAGCCGCGGGCGATTATGCTTCAGGTCCCAATCATGTGCTGCCTACCTCCGGGCGCGGCGCGCTTGCGCGGTGGGCTTGTCGGCGGCGGATTTCGTGAAAGTCATTTCGGTTCAGGAACTCACGCCTGAAGGCGCTGGAGAACTTGATCCCGGCGATCACGACGCTGGCGCGAGCGGAAGGTCTCGAAGGCGCATGCGCGCTCGGTGGAGGTGCGACGCGATGTCTGATCTGGCCACGTTGAACCTCGCGCAGGCCGTGCGCAAGATGGCCCCGTATTCGCCGCCCACCGGAGGACGCGCCGGCAAACTGCGGCTCGACTTTAATGAGAATACCGTCGGTTGTTCGCCGCACGTGATCGATTTTCTGCGCGAGCGGCTGACCGCGAATCAACTTTCGATCTATCCGGAATACGGCGAAGCACTCCGGGAGCTCGCGGCGTTTTTCAGGTGTCCGACGAACGAATTCACGCTCACCAATGGCACCGATGAAGCCATTCAACTGCTGGTGAACACCTTCGTCGACGCTGGCGACGATGTGGTGCTGCTGAAGCCTTCCTATGCGATGTATCGGTTTCTATGCCGAGCTTGCCGGGGCGCGCGTTCGTGAAGTGGATTACCGTGCGGAGGATTTGCGTTTCCCGCTCGAAGATCTGCTGGACGCCTGACGGCCGGACACGCGCGCGGTCTGATCGCGAATCCTAATAACCCGACTGGCACCGGCGATCGACTTGACATGTCTGCGTAAGATTCTCGAAGCTGCGCCGCACGCGGCGGTGCTGATCGACGAAGCGTATTTCGAATTTTCCGGAGTCACCGTGCTCCGCTGGATTCATGATTTTCCGAATCTCTTTGTGAGCCGGACGTTTTCGAAAGTCTACGGAATGGCGGCCATGCGCTGCGGCTGTTTGTTCTCTTCAGCGGAAAATATTCATTGGATCCGCAAAGCGCAGTCCCCCTACAGCGTGAATACGCTCGCCGCTCTGGCTGCTCGCGCAGCGGTTCGGGATCGCGACATGTGGAAGAGTTCGTCGCTGAAGTGCTGGCGGCGCGCGATCTGGTGTGCGCCGGACTCGACACGTATGGGGATTAAGTACTTTCCTAGTGAAGCGAATTTCGTCCTGTTTCGGCGGGAGACCGCGCGATTCCGATTCGCGACGCATTGCGGGAACGCGGCGTGTTGGTTCGCGATCGCAGTTATGAGATTCCCGGGTGCGTTCGTGTCACCCTCGGAACGCCAAGCGCAGGCTCGAGCGTTTCCTGGCAGAACTGGAGAGCCTGTGGACCAGTTGATCGTGTTCGATATGGACGGCGTGCTGACAGAGGTTTCCGAGTCCTATCGCGAGGCCATTGTTCAGACCGTGGAACATTTCACTGGGCAGCGCATCGCGCGCGATCTGATTCAGGAATATAAGAATCGGGGCGGCTGGAATAACGATTGGGCGCTCTCACAGGCAATTGCGGCGGATCTGGGAGCGGAGATCGAGTATGATCGCGTGGTCCGGTAGTTCAATGAGATCTTTATTAGGCACGAATGGCGACGGCCTGATTCAGCGCGAGCAGTGGTTTCCAGAGCCGGGATTGCTGGAGCGCCTGATGGAGCGGTATGGTATCGCGATCTTCACGGGCCGGACGCGCGACGAAGCGACCTGTCGCTGAAACGGTTTGCGGCGACTCTGCGTATTCGACCCGATCGTCTGCGCGGACGATGTCGTGGCGGCGAAACCTGCTCCGGATGGACTGCTTGCGATCCAGCGGAAGAATCCGGAGCGCAAACTTGTTTTCGTCGGCGATACGGTCGACGACGCGCGATCCGCGAGTGCGGCGGGCGTGCCTTTCATCGGAATCGCCGCTGATGCTCATTCCCGCCGCGCGGATTTGATTCGGCTTTTCGAAGAGGAACGCGCTATTGCGATCCTTGAAAATATCAACCAGATTGAATCGGTCTTATGAGGAAATCGGCGATCGAGCGCAATACGAAGGAGACTCGGATCAGCGGAAGCCTGAAGATCGAGGGCCGCGGGGCTTACAACATTTCCACAGGAATACGATTTCTCGACCATATGCTGGAGCTGTTCGCGAAACACGGCGGCTTCGATCTCAAACTGATTGCGGAAGGCGATCTTGACGTGGACCAGCATCACACGGTGGAAGATGCCGGCATCGTGCTCGGCCAGCTCTTTTCGAAGGCGCTGGGCGACCGGCGGGGCATCAATCGCGCGGGATACTTCGTGCTGCCGATGGACGAGACTCTGGCGGTGGTGGCGCTCGACTTGGGAGGGCGGCCCGCGCTGGTCTATAAGGACCTGGTGAAGGTCCGGCTGGTGGGCGATTTGCAGACCGAGCTGGTGGAAGATTTCTTCGGCGGGTTTGTGAATCACGCGGGCGCGAATTTGCATGCCAAGGTTCTGTATGGCCGCTCGAATCATCATAAGATCGAGGCGATCTTCAAGTGCTTCGCGCGTGCGATGCGCTACGCGTGTTCGAAGGATAGGCGGCTGAAGGATCAGTTGCCGTCGACCAAGGGGCTGCTGTGATTTCGATCTATCGATTACGGCGCAGGCAATCTCCGGTCCGTCGAGAACACGCTGGGTGCGATCGGGGCTGAATACGAATTGGCGCGCGAGGCTTCTTCGCTGGAAAGTGCGAGGAAGATCATCCTGCCTGGCGTCGGCCACTTCGGCCAAATGATGCGCGCGATTCAGCCGTTGCGCGAAGTGTTGATCGATCGAATTAAGGCGGGGGTTCCTTATCTTGGAATTTGCCTCGGGTTACAGGCGCTGTTCGAGTCGAGTGAAGAAGCGCCTGACGCTCGCGGGTTCGGACTCCTCGACGGACACGTAAGAAGATTTTCGAATAGTGCGCGGGTTCCTCACATGGGATGGAATAGTCTGACAATGTTGCGGGCATCCAGGTTGCTTGATGGAACCGGCGAGCACCCGTTCCTGTATTTCGCCAACAGTTATTTCGCTCCTGTGACGCCGGCGGCATCGGCGGTTTGCGATTACGGTGTGGATGTTTACTGCCGCGATCGAGCTGCGCAATATTTATGGGGTCCAGTTCCATCCTGAGAAATCCGGCCCGACGGGGCTCAGGATCGTGAAGAATTTCGTGGAACTATGCTCGTAAACGAATCATCCCGTGCCTGGATGTCACCGAAGGCCGCGTGGTCAAAGGGGTTAACTTCGTGAACCTGCGGGATGCGGGCGATCCGGTGGAGCTGGCGGCTCGGTACAACGATCAGGGCGCCGATGAACTGGTGTTCCTGGATATCACCGCGTCCAGCGACAACCGCGACACGATGATCGATGTCGTCGCGCGTACGGCTCGCCAAGTCTTCATTCCGTTGACGGTCGGCGGAGGGATTCGGTCGGTGGAAGATGCGCGCCGTATCCTGCACGCGGGCGCCGATAAAGTCAGTATCAATACCGCGGCGGTTCGCCTGCCGGAGCTGATCGCGGAGCTTTCGCGCGAATTCGGCGCGCAGGCCGTGGTGCTGGCGATCGACGCGCGACGTGGCCGTGTGCATACCCGCGGAGGTCGCGATGATGAAAACCTGGATGCGATCGAATGGGCGAAAAGAGGAGAGGAGCTGGGGGCGGGGGAAATCCTGCTTACCTCGATGGACACGGACGGCGTCCAGACGGGCTTCGATTGCGCCTTGACGCGAGCCGTGCGGGAAGCCACGCATATCCCGGTGATCGCATCGGGCGGCGCGGGAAAACCCGACGACTTTCTCGCGGTATTCGAGCACGCCGATGCCGCGCTGGCTGCGTCGATTTTCCACTACGGGACGTATACCGTCGGCGACTTGAAGGAGTTTCTTGCGAACCACGGAACGGCGGTACGACGATGATTATTCCCTGCATCGATCTGATGGGCGGAAAGGTCGTGCAATTGATTCAGGGTCGCGAGAAGGCGCTCGAAGGGGACGAGCCTCTCGAAATGCTGCGCAAGTTTTCCCGGTTCCGCGAGATTCAGGTGATCGATCTGGACGCGGCGATGGGTCGAGGTGAAAATGCTGCTCTGGTCGAGCTTCTGGCGTCGCGTGCTAAATGCCGGGTGGGCGGCGGAGTTCGGTCCGCCGAACGAGCCCGAAGCCTGGTGGACGCCGGCGCGCATCGGGTGATCGTGGGAACCGCCGCGTTTACTTCTGAGCTGCCGAAGATCGCCCAAGTCATTGGATCGGAGCGTGTGATTGTCGCGCTCGATTCGAAAGACGGGAAGGTGGTGGTGAAAGGCTGGAGCGAATCGACCGGCGTCGCGGCGGAATCGATCATCGAACGTCTGGAGCCTTTCTGCGGCGGTTTCCTGTGCACGTATGTGGATAAAGAAGGCATGATGCAAGGCACCGATCTCGATTGGTTCCGGCGTTTACGCGCGGCGACTCGACATGAGGTGACCGCGGCCGGGGGCATCACCACTCTGGAAGAAATTCGCGAACTTACAGCGATGGGAGTCAATTCCGCATTGGGGATGGCGATTTACACCGGGCGTCTCTCGCTCGAGGACGTCATTGCGATCCAATCCGTGATGTAATGTCTGGCGAGGGATTTTTCCGATGAAAACGATCCGAATCATGCTGGCGATGACGTTGGCGATGTCCGCGTACGCGAAGAAAGCGCCGCTGGTGCTGGACGGTGTGGCGTGCCAGACGCCCGCTCCTAATCATTGCCCGGATGCCAACTGTCCCGGACCGATGGTGATTCAGAGCGGGACGGCGATTGAGCCTAAGAGCGGGCGCGAATTCTTTCTCGACTATCCGTGCGATTTAAAGAAGGGTGAAAAAGTCACGTTCATTCTGTCGCTGCACGGATTCGGTTCTTACGGCAACTGGATGCGCCACTATTTTCCGCTCATGGATTATAAGGATAAATATCGCCTGGTGATTGCGACTCCGAATGCTTCCGCACCGCCTCCCAAAGCCTGGGCTCCGGTGGACGACGCTTATCTCCAGAACATCGTGAATCTGATTTACGACCAGATCGGCAAGGAAAATATCAAAGCCTTCTGGCTGGTGGGGCATTCTCAGGGCGGCATGACGTCAAACCGGATCATCCGTACGGATTTCTTTAAACAAAGAGTAGACGGCTGGCTAAGTTTATCCGGCGGACGCTTGGGCGCGAATCCGGGACGCGGCAATTTCAGCAATTTGACGGCGCGCGGTCCCGCTCCAGCCGCTGCGACGGGTGCTCGCGGAGGCGTCAATCTTGCAGGGGCCGCAGCCGCTTTACGCGAGCCTCCGGCGAACCAGTTTTCCTTCATCTACGAAACCGGGCGCAACGAGATGGACGACAAAGGATTGCCGGAAACTTCGGAATGGGCGCAGAAACTCGGATGCGGCGCGCGAGTCCGAAAAGCGGATGTGGTCGACGGCAAAGCCGGCTATGTGTACGATTCCACCCGTCAGGATCCGGGTTCGGACGGATGGGGACGGCTGCCGCGTCCCGGCACCGCGGAGGTGTTCGAATATCCGCACTGTAAGAACGGCATGATCGTCGCCGATGTGGTTCGCGAACAGAAAGGCCACACGGAAGGGCTGGAGCCGCAGGTCACCGAGCAATTGATCAAGCTGATGCTCTCGGCGAAAAAGCAGGATAAAAAATAGCCTACGATAAGGCCAGATGAATCGCAGAGATTTTCTGGCCTTGCTGGCGGCGCCCGCATTCGCGCAAAAGGCCGGCATCGAGCTGCGGATCGCATCCGTGAGCCACGAAATCGCTCCGGGACACGTCTTCAAGACCATCGGCTATAACGGCAGCGTCCCTGGCCCGGTTCTTCGCGTTCCCGAAGGCAAGCCGGTGACCATCGACGTTCACAACGACACCCAAAACCCGGAGCTGGTCCACTGGCACGGCCTGTTCATCCCTGCTGAAGTCGACGGGTCAATGGAAGAAGGGACGCCGATGATCGCGCCGCACGGGTCGGCTCGGTACGCCTTCGTTCCTAAGCCATCCGGCACGCGCTGGTATCACACGCACGCGACGGCAGGCCGCGATCTGAAGCGCGGCACTTACACCGGGCAGTTCGGATTTCTTTACATCGAGCCGAACAGTGATCCCGCGCCGTTTGACCACGAGATTTTTCTCGCCTTCCACGGCTGGGACCCTTATATGAGCACGATGGGCGACGACGAAGGCGGCCTGGAAGTCGCTTACAAACGCTATTCGATCAATAGCCACGCCTTAGGCGCAGGCGAGCCTATTCGCGTGAAAGAAGGGGATCGGGTGATGTTTCGGATCCTTAATGCCAGTGCGACGCTGCATCATCGGGTCGCGCTCGCCGGACACAAATTCAACGTGGTGGCTTTGGATGGCAATCGCGTGCCATCGCCCCATGAAGTGGAAGCGCTGGAACTGGGACCGGCTGAGCGCATCGACGCGATAGTCACTATGAACCAGCCGGGGGTTTGGATTTTCGGTGAGGTGGATCGTCAAGTACGGACGGCAGGATTGGGAATCGTAATCGAATACGCGAGCCGCACGGGTCCGCCGCAATGGACCGCGCCCGCGGCAACTCCGTGGGACTATACGATTTTCGGCGATCCGACTCCACTATCCGCGCCTGAGGCCGAACGTTTGCCGCTGGTATTCAAGAAGAAATTCGCGGGCAGCCGCTGGGTGGATCATTGGACGGTCAACGGAAAAGAATTTCCCAAGACCGATCCGATTCGCGTCCATGCCGGACAGCGCTATCGCCTGATCTTCGACAATCAGAGCGATGAGGCACACCCGGTCCATCTTCATCGCCACTCCTTCTTCTTGTGGCGGGCGAATCTTATTCTTCAATGATAGGGAAATTTTTTATATTACTCACTCTCTCCTTCCACGTCCTTCCACATTCTCCGGTCCATCCTG
>CAVPKR010000144.1:0-14946 GCA_963705675.1 Terriglobia bacterium | reverse complement strand
CATAGAAATCCAGCCCGTATCCACTCCGCCGCGCACGATAGCGGTCAGAGCGAAGATCGCGCCGAAAATGTAGATGTACCAGCTAAGCAGGTTAATGCGCGGAAACGCCAGGTCGCGCGCCCCGATCATGGGAGGAATCAGAAAATTGCCCAGCGTCGCGGGAATCGACGGGACCAGGAAAAAGAACACCATGATGATCCCGTGCATCGTGAACAGCTTGTTATAGGTGTCATGCTGGAACATCCCGTCGGGTTCCAGCAGATTCAGCCGCATGCCCACCGCGAAGGCTCCGCCGACGAAGAACATCGCCGTGATCGAAAACAGATAAAGCAACGCGATGCGCTTGTGATCCGTCGTGAACAGCCAGGATTTCCAGCCGTAGTCCACGTTCAGATAGTTCGTCCGCTCTCCGGCGTGCGGGGGCGGTGCCGCTGTCGTCATCGTACTCATGCGGGATTCCTCATTGCTTCTTCTGGTCCATGTTCGTCCTGCCCGGCACATTTTTGTGGAGACAGGCTCTTGATGTAGACGATCAATTGAACAGCCCCTCCTCGTCGATCTGGCCCTGGAACACCGGCATCAGGTCCTTGTGGAATCCCTTCACCACTTTCGCGCTGGGATTCAGAATCGATTCGCGGATGTAGGCCTCGTCCGCCACCACCGTCCGGCCATCCTCCAATTGCACGGGATGCCCGTAAACATTGCGCAGCGAAGGACCCGGCTGATCGGAAAGATGGCAGGTGGCGCATCCATATTGTTCGAAAAGTTTTTCGCCCTGCCCCGCCATCGAGACTTCCGTGGCGTTCGCCGCCAGCCAGTTCTGATATGAGATCGGATCCATCACCGTGACCCATCCGATCATCCGCGAATGGTTCGTGCCGCAGTACTCGGCGCAGAAATTGATACCGCCCGGCGTCGTCGCCTGGAACCAGTAGGTCTGGTAACTCCCCGGAACCACGTCGTGCTTCAGTCGAAACGCGGGAATGTAAAAGCTGTGGATCACGTCCTCGCTCGCCAGCGTCAGCTTGATAGGACGCCCGGTCGGAACGTGCATCTCGTCGATCTCGCGCTGCCCATCCGGATACTGGATCTTCCACATCCACTGCTTGCCGGTGACATACAGGTCGAGAGTATCGCGCGGCGGCGTGTAATTTTCGAAATACAGTTTCGTCCCCCATGCGAACATCACCAGCATGAACAGGAAGGGAATCACACTCCACGTGACTTCGAGCGGGATCGATCCGTGAATACTTTTTGGCGCCGGATCGTCCGGCCCGCGCCGGCGGTACTTGATCGCGAAAATAAAAATCACCGCGAAAATCAGCAGCGTCATCCCGATCCCGATGATCAGCAGGTAGCCATACAACGCATCCACTGGACCAGCCGTGGTGGAGGCTCGCGTTGGAAAAATGGAATAGCCGTTCATACTTGGGTGGCCCGGGTCCTATAGTCGCGCCGGAACATCAGCAGCATGAACGTCACCAGGCATCCGAGCGTCACCAGCCCCCCGATGCGCAGCGCGTTCATGATCACCAGCCCGTATTTTCCGTTCGCGGGGTCGTAATGATAGCAATACAGCAGCACCGCATCGATCGGCGAACCGATGCGCCCCTCGGACGCCTCCACCAGGCCCAGCCGCAAGTCGCGAGATGGATAATCGATCCCGTAAAAATACCGCGCGACCTTCCCTTCCGGCGTCAGCAGCATGATCGCGCTCGCGTGCGCGTACTGATTGGTCGCCGCATCGTAGGCGTAACGGAATCCGACGGATTCGGCCAGCGCGCGGCTGGAAGCTTCGGGTCCGGTCAGAAAATGCCAGCCATTTCCCGAGTTGGCGCGATCGTACTCCTTTACATAGGTCGCTTTTTTCGCCTCCGCCATCTCCGGCGTCTCGTGCGGATCGAAGCTGACCGCCACCACATCGAACTCCTTGCCCGCGGTCATCTGGAGGCTGCGCGCGCTCCGCACCACTCCGTTCAGAACCATGTTGCACAGCGACGGGCATTGATAATAAACCAGCGCCAGGATCACCGGCTTCCCCAGGAATTGCCGCAGTTCCACATTGCGGCCCGATTCATCCACCAGCGGAATGTCGAGCGGAACCTGCGCGCCCATTTTCTGCTCGATACCCACGTTGCGAAGCGCCTGCGGCTTGTAAGCCGGCGCCTGGCGGAGCAGACGGAGCTTCCGGCTGCGCCAGCGCGACCGTCACCAACAGTGCGAATGTAAAGAACAACTTCATTTCTTGGCCGCCTGTTTTGCGGATTGAGTCGGAAACCCCCGCTGCAATTGCATCTGCATCGCCTGATCGATAGGAATCCGCACGATTCCCAACGGCTTGTTGGTCCAACCGTAAGTATTCAGGATCCGGTCTTCCTGGGTATGCAGCTCCTGCATCTCCATCGCCGGATGTGTTTCCAGGCGCGGCTCGGGCGGGAACTGCTGGCGATCCGTCTCCGCCATCGGATTGCACCGGCAGAAGTAGTCAACGGATGGTCCGCCAGGTATCGAAAAATTCCATACACCAGCAAGCAACGCGACCAGCGCCGCGCCCACCGCCAGCGCCGCCAGCGTCATCACGATCGTGCATGACCGCCTCTTGCATCTTTCTCGGTTTCATGACCCGGATTGTGTTTTCCCCACCAGGCTCGGTTTCGTGTTTTCCACCATTAGAAAGCCACCGTTTCTCTGCGGCGCGCCCAGCACCCGCAGGATCCCTCGACGGCAGCAGCGGGCTCGACTTCAACTGCCAGAAGAACCCCGCCAGCCACAATCCGCCTACCGCCAGCGGCGTGATGAAATCCATCCAGTGAATCTTCAACTGCTGGTTCTCAAACGCCGGCTCGAGATCCAGTACACATCCATCACCGGACTACCAGCAGCAGCACGCATACTTTCAGCAGTCGATCCGCGTGCCGCTTCACGCCGCGCATTAGTAGCAGGACGAACGGGGTCGCGAAATGGAATATCACCAGCGGTCAGTGCCACCCACCCCCATCCTCCTCTGAATCCGCCGCAGATACCAGGGAATCTCATCCGGCAGATTTCCGGCCCAGATGATCAGGAATTGCGAAAACGACAAATATGCCCACAGCACCATGAACGCGAACATCATGTTCCCCAGATCGTGCAGGTGCTGCTTGGTGATGTAATCCTTGATTCGGACTGCGCCGCGACCACACGATCACCAACGCGATCACGAAAGCAAACGATTCGAGCACCTGCCCGATCAGAAACATCATCGCCGTACATGGTCGAGAACCAGTGCGGCTCCAGCGACATGATCCAGTCGACGAACGCGAACGTGGTCACGAAAGTGAACACCACCAGACCAGGCGCGCTCAACGCCGCGCATCTTCTCGATCAACCTCGGGTCGCCCGTCGCATCCTGCTCCGCCGACCACCCGCTCAGCCGGTACGCGTAAAACGTCCACACCAGCGAAATAGAAAACCGCAGCGGAGGATCACTCCGGGAACATTCAGGTAAGCGGCCTTGGCATGAATCACGTCGCATCGTTCGCCGCTTCCGGCCGCGCCCATATATATAAGGTAGGCAGGCTGATCAGAATCGGGATCAGCAGAATCGCCATGTAAGGCAGCGTGCTCGCGCCCGCCTCGCACATCCGCCGGATAGCATCCCCCACTTGCCGCCCACCGTGTGATGCATCAGCAGAATTCCCAGGCATCCCAGCCCCATCGCCGATCCAAAGACGAACCCGAACAAATACGACCGCAGGAACTGTTCGCGATCGAGGATCAGCCCGACGATCGCCAGCAGGACTCCGGCGATCCCCGCCAGCAGAGCGCGGTGCTGCCATTGGCCCATCTGTGTGCTGACTGGATCAGCCGGCGTCATTTGGCCCTCTCCTTATTCGCAGGCAATGGACCCGCGGGCGGCGTGGTCGCCGGAATCGGATCCATCGGTTGCGGCGACGGCGGATTCTTATCCAGATCCCCCCGCTTATCCGCCGGCACATCGTCCAGCTTCGAATTCTGGCTGAGTTGCAGGACCCGGATATAAGCCGCAATCCGCCAGCGGTCGTCCGTCTCCACCCGCGAAGCGTAACTCGGCATCGCCCCGTAGCCATTAGTGATCACGTCGAAAAAGTGACCCACCGGCATGTTGATCAGCCGGTCCGTGTGATACGACGCCGCTTGCCGGAATCCCCGCGCACCACCATGCCGTTCCCGTCCCCAATCCGGCTGTGACACGGCGAGCAATATATGTTGTATCGCTCCTGGCCGCGCTCCAAATCCGATTTGCCGATTGGGAACGGGAAGTAGTCTACGTCCTCGCTGTTCACCTTTCCCGTGTAGTGAGCTTGATCGATGTGCAGCTTCCCGCGTGCCACCGTGCCTTCCACCTCCGGCCTCGCCGATCGTCCGTCGCCGAAAAAGTCAGTCGCCGCCAGCGGCTTGTAGCGAGGCTGGTCATGCATGTCCTGACGGCAGCCGGCCAGCATGAGCACCAGCATGAGCAAAAGACATGCGCCGGCCGGGCCGCAAGCACCATGTCGCGCCACTGATATTTACGGCTCAACTTCCATCACCTTTTCCGCGCCGAGCGTAGTTAGAAAATGCCTGGTCTCATTGAAATCGAATTTTGGATCGGTGGCCTCAATGCACAGGAAAAACCGGTCCCTCGAAGCCCGCTCAAACTCTTTTACGTTAAACACCGGATGATAGGGCTGCGGAAGCCCGTTCAACATCAGCATTCCCACCACCGCCGTCAGATACATGCCACCAGCACCATGACTCGAAGGTGATCGGGACATACGCCGGCCAACTGTTCAGCGGCCTTCCCGCGACGATATGCGGATACGCCACCACCGTTATCCACCAGCACAGCATGAAGCCGCCGGTGCCCCGCACAATCCGGCGACGAACACGATGCGCTGCACCATAGGGCTGCGAAACCCGATCGCTTCCGCCAATCCTTCGACCGGCATCGGCGAATACGCGTCCATGTGCCGGTACCCGGCTTCGCGCGCCCGATGCGCGGCCGCCAGCAGCGGCTCCGGCTGGTCGAACTCCGCCATCAGACCGTAGACCCGTTCGAGTTGTGCGGACGCTTTAGTCTCCGTGACCATGTATCGGGCTCCGGTCCACCTAGGTGATGCTGCTCGTCGTGCACCACTTCTCTCATTTCGAAAATCGAAATCGCGGGCAATCCGCGAATAAACAGGAACATCAGGCACAGGAATACGCCGATCGTGCCCGCAAACGTGCTCCAATCCCAAATCGTCGGATAATACATGCCCCACGCCGACGGCATATAGTCGCGAGTCAAGCTGGTCACCACGATCACAAACCGTTCCAGCCACATCCCGACATTGACCACCAGCGCGATCACGAATACCATCCCCACCCGCATGCGCACCCGCCGCGACCACAGCAGTTGCGGGATCAGAATATTGCACAGAATCAGCAGCCAATAGGTCCACCAGTAGCCGCCCGCCCACATGCGGTTGTAGAACGCGTACCGCTCATAAATCCCGCCGCTATACCAAGCCATGAACGCTTCCATCGCGTATCCATAGGCGACGATCAGTCCCGTCCCCAGCATCACCTTCGACATGCACTCGATATGGCGCATCGTGATCAGGTCTTCCAGGTGATACCACCGGCGCACCGGAATCGCCAGCGTCAACACCATCGCGAATCCCGAATAAATCGCGCCCGCCACGAAGTAAGGAGGGAAAATCGTGGTGTGCCACCCCGGCAGAATCGCCACCGCGAAATCGAAGCTGACCACCGAGTGGACCGACACCACCAGCGGCGTCGACAGCCCGGCCAGCAGCAAGTAAGCTTTCTGATACCGCGCCCAATGCTTGGCCGATCCGCGCCAGCCCATCGCCAGTAATCCGAAAATTCTCCCCGGCCACGTGTTCGCGCGCTTTATCCCGCATGGTGCGCGAAATCCGGAATCAGTCCCGTGAACCAGAAAATGAACGATACCGTCGCATACGTCGAAACCGCGAACACGTCCCAGATCAACGGACTTCTCGGCTGCGGCCACAGCCACATCGTGTTCGGATACGGCAGCAGCCAGTACGCGAGCCACGGACGCCCCAGGTGCAGAATCGGGAACATGCCCGCGCAAGCCACCGCGAATAGCGTCATGGCTTCTGAAAACCGGTTGATCGATGTGCGCCAGTCCTGTTTCAGCAGCAGCAGAATCGCTGAAATCAGCGTCCCCGCATGCCCGATTCCGATCCACCAGACGAAGTTGACGATTGCGAATCCCCAAGCGATCGGGATCACGATTCCCCACACGCCGACGCCCCGGTAGAACAGCCACGTCACCGCCACCATCAGCAGGTTCACCAGCAGGAACGCATCGCGAAGCCGATGAACATCTGCTTCGGCGTCTTCAGGAACGGCTGGTAAACTACGCCGCCGATCTTATCGGTGACCGTGCCGAAATCGTGCCCCGGTCCGACGACCTTATCTGGTCCGGGGTCGAGGTGGCTACTGCTGTCGATTCTCTCTTCGGGTTTCACTTTTTGCTACCCCTTCTCCAGATCCGGATTCGGATTGCGCAGCCGCGCCAGATATGTCGTGCGCGGACGCGTATTCAATTCTTCCAGCAGCCTGTAATCGCGATGCTGCTGCTTCAGTTTGGCGACCCGGCTGTTCGGATCGTTCAGATCCCCGAACACGATCGCCTGCGTCGGGCAAGCCTGCTGGCACGCCGTGATAATCTCGCCGTCCTTCACCGGACGATCCGCCTTTTCAGCGTCGATCTTCACCCGGTTGATCCGCTGCACGCAGTAGCTGCATTTTTCCATCACCCCGCGGCTGCGCACCGTCACATCCGGATTGCGAACTCCATACAAGCTCTGCGTGTCCCAATCCGAGTACAGAAAGAAGTTGAATCGCCGCACCTTGTAAGGACAATTGTTCGAGCAGTACCGCGTCCCCACGCAGCGGTTGTAAACCATCTCGTTCAACCCCTCGCCGCTATGCACCGTCGCAGCCACCGGGCACACCAGCTCGCACAGCGCGTTCTCGCAGTGCATGCACGGCACCGGCTGGAAATACATCTGCGGATCGTCGAGCGGGCCTTGATAATACCGGTCGACGCGCAGCCAGTTCATGTGCCGGCCCTTCGCCACTTCCTCTTTCCCGACGATCGCGATATTATTTTCCGCCTGGCACGCCACCGTGCAAGCCTGGCAGCCCACGCACGCCGTCAGATCGATCGACATTCCCCATTTATGTTTGTTGTAGTCCCACAGCGGAAACATCGAATGATCGTCGGGCACCTTGTTTTCCGGTGGACGCGCAAACTCCGGGTTCCCGTGATATTCATCCAGCGTGGCGACGCGAAACGGATCCCGCTCCTCCATGGTCTGGGTATGCTGCGTGGTGGCGAACTTGTAGCCGTGCGATTTACGTGTGATGCTCCCGCCCAGAGCATGCCCGGGCGCGGTGGCTGTCCGCAGCAAGTAAGCGTTGAATCCAACCCCGTCCGCAACCCGCCCCGCCCGCGTTCGGCCGTAGCCCAACTGCACCGTCATCGATTCGTCGGCATGACCCGGCAGCATCCAAACCGGACCTCGAACCTTGCCGCCATTCACCTGTATCTCGACCACGTCGCCGGTCGTGACGCCATAGTGCTCCGCACTCTTCGGCGAAATCCACACCGCGTTGTCCCAGGTCATTTTGTTTTGGGGCTTCGGCATTTCCTGAAGCCACGCGTTATTCGAAATCGCTCCATCGCCCACCGCCGGATCGGGACGGAATACGATTTCCATGCCCGCTTCCAGCCGCCAGCCGCGCGCGGGATCTTCGCCGCCGGTGGAGTCTTCTCCGGAAACGCCGTCCCCGCGATCACGCCGTCGTGCAGCGAAATCTGCCAAAAGTCCTCGAAATCCGCGCCTTTATGCTGGCGTTGACCAATAGTCGCGAACCGTATAATGCGCGCTCCGGTCGGGACGTTTCATCAGCACGTTCATAAATCTGTGCGCCGATTTTCCGTCATAAAGCGGCGCGATCAGCGGCTGCACGATCTGACGCCGTCCCGTCATAAGCCCGCGCGTCGCTCCACGATTCGAGATAATGCGTCTCCGGCACATGCCAGTGGCACCACTCGGCGGTTTCGTTGCGATACAAGCCCAGATGCGCGCGCGATCTTAACTTTTTCAACGCATCCAGAAACCGCAGGTCGGCCGGCGCATCGTACACCGGATTGCCGCCCACATCAGCAGCGTCTGAACCCCGCCGGCTGTTCATATCCTTCACAATCTCGCGCGATCGAAGCGATCTGGTCGACCGGACTTGCCTCCACCGGATCGGTATAAATCACGGTCTTGCCGTCATTCCCCAGCGCCGCATTCAGCGCGTGCGCCAGCGCATGCACCCGCGGCGGCTGATGCTCCCCCGCGATGACGATGCTCGCCCCGCGATTCGCGTTCAGATCTTTAAGACCGCGTTCACCCGCGCGTCACCCGATCCAGCTTGCAGCGCCGCCGCGAACGCCTCCACCTCCGAAGTCCGCATGCGGAAGCGATGCTCCGCCATCCCCCCGGTAATCGACGGCGTCCCTTCGGCAACATACAGCCGCGGCGGCTTCACGTTCGGATCTTCCGCCGCGCTTCGACGCCGAGCCGCGTAGTCCCGCGCATAGCGCAGCCCGCCCGGCATGCCCGAGCATAGAAAATCCGCATCCAGCGAAACGATCACGTTCGCCCGATCGAAGCGATAAGCCGTATTGAACGCGCCCCCGAATGCCGCCGCCGACCCCGCCCGCGCCGAGTGCCTCCCGCACGGCTCATATTGATGCCACTTCGCTTCGGGATACGCCGTCAGAAATTCCTGCATCTGCGCAAACAACGTCGGCGACGTCACCGTCCCCGTCAGGATCCGGAACCCCGAGCCTTTATTCAGTCCCGCCACATCGCGCGCATCCGTAAGCGCCGTCATGAACGCGCCCCATCGTGCTGATGGTTCCGTTGCGCATCACCGTCTGCGACCGGTCGGGATCGTATAACGTCAGCACGCTCGCCTGCATGAACGTGTCCGTCGCGCCCAGGCTCGCCGGATGCTGAGGATTGCCTTCGATCTTCGTCGGACGTCCCAGATGGCTCTCGACCAGCAGCCCCGTCGCCACTCCGTCGCTGCACATCGACGTCGCATAGAACAGCGGATTGCCGGGAACGTAATCCTCCGGCTGGCTCACATACGGGACGATCATCTCCTTCGGCTGCACCGTGCACGCCGACGCGCCAGCCAGCGCCGCCGAAGCCCCCATCAGCGTCAGGAATTTTCTTCGCGACTGCGGATTGTTCCAGTCCGGCGTCCGATTGGGAAACTCGTCTTCGACAAAGGCGCGAAACTCCGGCGTGTCCGCCAGCTCTTCCATGCTTCGCCAGTATTGGGTTTGGTTGTAGTCATCGGTGGCACGTCACACAGTCCGTTAAACTTTGAATTTTGTATTCCGCTACCAGCTTCGGCCCGATCTCATCCTGATCCGGCGCAGGAGTCTCATAGGCCATATTGAACACCTCCGACCTCGGCCGCACATTTTGCTCCGGATTGCGGTGGCACGCGACGCACCACTGCATGTACAACGTGTTCACTTTCCGCGTCAGCGGCATCTGATCCATGCGCCCGTGGCAAGTCGAGCAGCCAATCCCCTTGTTCACATGAATGCTGTGATTGAAGTACACAAAATCCGGCAAATCGTGGACCCGAACCCATTCGAGAGATTTACCGGTGCGAAAGCTGGCGCGAACCGGCTCCAGCATGTCCGCGTTGGTCCAGATCTGCGAATGGCAGCTCATGCACGTGTCGGTAGGCGGAATCCCCGCGAACGCCGACGTCTCCACCGACGTGTGGCAGTACCGGCAGTCGATCCCGTCGTCCCCTACGTGGTGTTTGTGACTGAACGGAACCGTCTGGTCGACGGAAACGTCCACCTGAGTGGTGAAGGATCCGGCGTTCAGCCGGTACGCCGCCCACACGATGCCGCCAACCGTTAAGAGAGCCCCAACAATGCTCACCTTCGCGATGCTGTTGGCACTGCGGTGAAAGATCTGCGCCAATGGCAAACCCCCCGGTCTTCGCCACTCACTTCCCGTGGCGGTCTAAAGGTCCAAGATTACATCCGGCACCTGTCGGATTGGTATACCGTCGCAAGAGTATTTCCTGTCACGCCGTAATATGCAAAGTTAGATAGCACCACTGTGCAATTGTTTCCAGCTAACGAAACTTTTTCGAGAATCAGGTTAGTGCGTTTGGGGGTCCGCGTCAAGCCCCTTGCCGGCAAGCGGGGTGTACAATGGAGTTTGTCCGCGTCATGACCACCGAAACCGCAAACAATCCCAGCCGCGCGGAAGAGACTACGCCCGGGAACTACTTCGTCTCGAATTACCCGCCCTATTCGTTCTGGACTCCGGACCACGTGGATGACGCCTATCGCGCGCTCGACCGTCCGCCCGCTCCGGGAACCCCGCTGGGCATCTATCTGCACATTCCCTTCTGCCGCAAGCGCTGCCATTTTTGCTACTTCAAGGTATACACCGACAAGCACGCCGACGAAATTGAAGCGTATATGGACGCCGCAATTCGCGAGCTTTCTCTTTACTCAGACAAACCATTTATCGACGGCCGGAAGCCTAAATTCATTTATTTCGGGGGCGGCACTCCTTCTTTTATCTCTTCGAAGCAGCTCACCCGCGTGGTCGAGCGGATGAAGCAAATCCTCCCCTGGGACCAAGCCGAGGAAGTCACCTTCGAATGCGAGCCGGGAACCCTTACCGAAGGAAAACTCCAGGTAATTAAGGATCTCGGCGTCACCCGCCTCAGCCTCGGCATTGAGAATTTCGACGATAAGATCCTCGAAGTCAACGGCCGCGCGCACCGCTCGAAGGAAGTGGACCGCGCTTATAATTTCGCCCGCTCCATCGGATTTCCTCAAATTAATGTCGATCTAATCGCCGGAATGGTGGGCGAATCGACTGATAATTGGAAGGACTGTGTCCGTAAAACCATCGCACTTTCTCCGGATAGCATAACGATTTATCAAATGGAAGTGCCATATAATACGACATTAGTCAAGGAAATGAGAATCCACGGCCAGGATGTGGCCCCGGTAGCCGATTGGAACACCAAACGCGCCTGGGTGGATTACGCTTTCGATGAAATGGAGCGCGCGGGATACAGCGTCGCCAGCGCTTACGCCGTCGTCAAGGACCCGTCTCGCACCAAGTTTCTGTATCGCGACCTGTTATGGACCGGCGCCGACATGCTAGGCCTCGGCGTGGCCTCCTTCTCCCACGTCGGGGGCACGCATTTCCAGAATCTGCACGATTTCGATCCTTATATAGCATCGCTCGAAGCCGGCAAACTTCCCATCTTCCGGGCGCTGACGCCGACCTCGGAAGAGCGCATGATCCGGGAGCTGATTCTCCAGATGAAGCTCGGCCGCGTTCATCGCGACTATTTCCAGTCGAAGTTCGGCGTGGATGTCGAAGCGCGTTTTGCCGCCCCCTTTGCGAACCTTCGGGAGCGCGGTTTCGTCACACCGAACGGCGGCAGCCTGACGTTAAGCCGCGACGGTCTGCTCCAGGTCGACAAGCTGCTCCACGACTTCTTCCTTCCCCAACATCAATCAGCCCGGTATGCATAAGAACTACGACGCGATCGTTATTGGGGGCGGACCCGCCGGCTCCACCGCGGCCACCATCCTGGCCCAAAAAGGCCGCAAGGTGGTCTTGCTGGAGCGGGAAAAATTCCCGCGCTACCACATCGGCGAATCCCTCCTGCCCTTCGGCTTCTTCACGCTCGAACGCCTGGGCATGCTCGATAAGATCAAGAAATCGCACTTCGTCAAGAAGTTCAGCGTTCAATTCGTCAGCGAGGACGGACGCTCCTCGCAGCCCTTCTACTTCAACACGCACCTCGATCATGAAGCCGCGCAAACCTGGCAGGTGTTGCGTAGTGAGCTGGACCAGATGCTGCTCGACAACGCGCGCGAAAAGGGCGCGGAAGTGATCGAGCAGATCACGGTGCGCGACGCCATTCTCGAAAAGGGCGCGGTCGCGGGTGTCATCGCATTGGATAAAGACGGCGCGACACATCAGTTTCACGCACCCATCACCATCGACGCCAGCGGACGCGACGCGTTTTTCATCTCCCGCAACGGCTGGAAGATTCGCGACGCCTACCTGAACAAAATCGCGGTCTGGACCTATTACAAAGGCGCGCATCGCGACCCCGGCATCGACGAAGGCGCCACCACCGTCGCCTACGTTCCCGAAAAAGGCTGGTTCTGGTACATTCCGCTCGCCAACGACGTAGTCAGCGTGGGCGTGGTCGCGGAGAAGAATTACCTGATGAAAGACACCAAGGATTTGAAGGAAATCTTTCATCAGGAAGTTGCCAAAAATGTCTGGATCCAGCAGCATCTCGCGGTAGGCGAGCAGTTCGGCCCGTATCGCATCACCGGCGAATTTTCCTATCGCTCGCGTTACTGCGCAGCCGCCGGACTCATCCTCGCAGGCGACGCCTTCGCGTTTCTCGATCCCGTATTTTCCTCGGGCGTCATGCTCGCGCTGCGCAGCGGGGAGCTGGCCGCCGATGCCGCCGACGCCGCGCTCACCGACGGCGATTTTTCCGCCGCGCGCTTTACCGAATATGGCGCCGAATTCTGCAAACGCATCGAATCCATGCGCCGCCTGGTCTACGCCTTTTACGACCAGAGCTTCAGCTTCCGCGCTTTCTTGAAAAAATATCCGCATTTGAAAGGCGACGTGACGGATTGCCTGATCGGCAACTGGCTGAAGGATTTCGAACCCATGTACGAAGCCATGAGCGAGTTCGCGGGCAACATCCCGGAACCGCTGCCGCACGGCAAGCCGCTGATCGAATCCATGGCCGCCGCCGACTGAAGCATGACCGCGCCGGATCATCTCTCTAAACTCCGCGCGCTTCTTTCGGAAATCAGCGGCCGCAATCCGTTTTATTCCGCCAAACTGCGCGGCGCCGGCCCGAACATTCCCAGCCTGGAATGGTTTTTCGAAAACGTCCCCTTCACGCTCAAACAGGAATTGATTGAGGATCAGCGTCTCCATCCCCCCTTCGGCTCGAACCTGACTTACCCCATCGAGAAGTACACCCGCTTCAGCCAGACCAACGGCACTACCGGGACTCCGCTGCGCTGGCTGGACACGCCCGAATCCTGGGACTGGATGGTGGGCAACTGGACGCGGGTATTCCATGCCGCCTGGCGTTTCGAAAGGCGACCGTATTTTCTTCGCGTTCTCCTTCGGCCCGTTTCTGGGCTTCTGGGTGGCCTTCGATGCCGCGACCAAACTCGGCTGCCTGGCGATCCCGGGCGGCGGCATGCGCAGCAGCGCTCGCCTTCACGCGATTCTGGATGATCGGGCCACGGTGTTGTGCTGCACGCCCACCTATGCCATCCGCCTGGGCGAATCGGCCGCCGAAGACGGCATAGATCTTGCACCATCGGCCGTGCGGCGGATCATCGTCGCGGGCGAGCCCGGCGGCAGCATCAAAGCCACCCAGGCCCATATCGAAAGGCTGTGGCCCGGCTCCCAAGTGATCGACCATCACGGCATGACCGAGGTAGGTCCGGTGAGCTACGCTTGCCCGAAGCGCGAGCGTGTGCTGCACGTCATCGAGGATTCTTATCTCGCCGAAATCATCGATCCCTTGACAGGCCGCGCGAGCGTGTCTGGCGAATTAGTTCTGACGAACTTGGGCCGCGCCGGTTCGCCGCTGATTCGTTATCGCACCGGCGACATCGTGGAGCGATCGGAATACACCGAGTGCGAATGCGGCAGCCGCGACCTTGCCCTCGAGGGCGGAATCCTCGCGCGTACTGACGACATGGTGGTGGTGCGCGGCGTCAATCTCTATCCCAGCGCGATCGAAGAAATTCTGCGCGCCTGCGATGGCGTAGCCGAGTATCGCGTCGAGATCCGGACCACTCGCGCGCTTACCGAGATGAGCATTCAAGTGGAGCCTTCAGGCGATGACGATCATCTGGCCCATCGCCTGGAATCTGCCTTGCGTGACGCGCTCGCGCTGCGCATTCCGGTCTCGACGGTCCCGCGCGGTTCGCTGCCGCGTTTCGAGATGAAAGCGCAACGCTGGGTACGTCTTCTGTAGTACCTTCGTTAATTGCGAGGCGAACACTATCTTCCCCGTCCTCTGCTGCGCCGCACGGCGAATCTTTCGCTGATCCGGTTCCGGCTGCTGGCGTTTTTCGCGGTGCTCGGGCCCGGCTTCGTAACCGCGAACGTCGATAACGATCCCGGCGGCATCTACACTTATTCGCTGGCCGGCGCGAAGTTCGGCTACATGCTGCTGTGGACGCTGGTGCCCACCACCATCGCGCTGATCGTGGTGCAGGAAATGGCGGCGCGGATGGGTGCGGTTACCGGCAAGGGCCTCTCCGATCTGATCCGCGAGGAGTTCGGCCTGCGCGCGACCTTCATCACCATGTCGATTCTGGGCCTGGCGGATTTCGGCAACATCGCGGGCGAGTTTGCGGGCCTGGCTATGGGATTCGGCGTGCTTGGCGTCGTGAAATATATCTCGGTTCCGCTGGGCGGTTTGCTGGTGTGGTTCGTGATTGTGCGCGGGCGCTATAAGCCGGTGGAGCGCTTGCTGATCGTGTTCTCCCTGATCTATTTCGCCTATCCGATTTCGGCGTTCCTGGCCAAGCCCGATTGGAAGCTGGCGCTGCACGACACGATTATTCCGCAGTGGAGCAGCGATCCGCAGTACCTGGTGATGATCGTCGGCCTGATCGGAACCACCATCACTCCGTGGATGCAGTTCTACCTTCAGGCTTCGATCGTCGAGAAGGGCGTGGACCGGCGGCACTATTCGCTGAGCCGCTGGGATGTGATCATCGGCTGCATCGTGACCGACGTGATCGCGTTTTTTATCGTGGTGGCGTGCGCCGCGACA
>CAVPKR010000143.1:0-37343 GCA_963705675.1 Terriglobia bacterium | reverse complement strand
ACTGTTGCTTCGCTCGGCGTATTGCTATTCTGCCCGGCATGGCGATCATCAGCGAACTGATCCCGACGTTCTCGCGCAAGACGATGTTCGGGTACAGAGCGGTTGCGTATTCGAGCGTGTCGCTGGCGCTGCTGAGCTTCATCGTGTGGGGGCACCACATGTTCGTCGCCGGGCAATCTCAACTGGCCACGGTGATCTTCTCGGCGCTGACATTCCTGGTCGCGATACCGTCGGGCGTCAAGATGTTCAATTGGCTCGGCACGATGTATAAGGGAAATATTTCGCTCGAGACGCCGATGCTTTACGCGATCAGCTTCCTGCTGCTGTTTGCGATCGGCGGGCTGACGGGAATTTTCCTGGGGACGCTTTCGGTGGACGTGCACCTGACCGACACCTACTTCGTGGTGGCGCATTTCCACTACGTGATGATGGGCGGGACGGTGATCGCGTTTGTCGGCGGAATCCATTATTGGTGGCCGAAAATGACCGGACGAATGTATAACGAGTTCTGGGGCCGCATCGCTTGTGTGCTGGTGTTCATCGGGTTCAACGTGACGTTCTTCACCCAGTTCATCATGGGCAGCCTGGGGATGCCGCGCCGTTATTACAATTACTTGCCTCAGTACGCGCCTTATCACTTGGTGTCGACGGTCGGCTCCTGGATTATTGCGCTCGGCTTCTTCATCACCGCGGCGTACCTGCTGGCCTCGCTATTCAAGCCGATGGACGCGCCGGATAATCCCTGGGGAGGCACTACCCTCGAATGGCAGACTTCCTCGCCGCCGATCGAGCATAATTTTGAAGATCAGCCAGTATTGCAGAGAGCGCCGTACGATTATCGTCCGGAGCCGGTTGGGCACAAATGAGAATCGCATGAGTACAACGACCGTTGTTGATCCACATAGTCACGATCCGCACAGCCACGCGCATGACCCGCATCAGCAGCACCATTTCGCCACGATGGAGCAGCAGGCCGATACCACCAAGATCGGCATGTGGTTGTTCCTGGCGACGGAAATTTTATTGTTCGGCGGCCTGTTTGTCGGCTTCGGGATGATGCAATCGCGCTACCCGCAGGAATTTGTCGAAGCGCACGAACACTTGCAGCGTCCGCTGGGCGCTCTCAACACGATTGTCCTGCTGGTATCCAGTTGGACCATGGTGATGGCGGTCCTGTCGGCCAAGCGCGGTGATCGAAAAAAGATTGTTTTCTTCCTGACGCTGACCATCCTGTGCGCCTGCGTCTTCCTGGGAGTCAAGTATTTCGAGTATTCGCACAAGTTCGAGGAAGGCTTATTGCCGGGCCACTGGTACAGAACGCAGCCAACCGATACGGTTCACGAGCCGAATGGCGCGATCAGCCACGGCTATGCCACGTTCTTCAGCTTTTACTTCATGATGACCGGATTGCACGGAATCCATATTTTGGTCGGTATCATTTTGCTGGCCTGGATTGCGGTGCGCGCGAATCGCGGTGAATTTTCGCACGCCTTCTACACGCCGGTCGACTTGATCGGGCTGTATTGGCACTTGGTCGATCTGATCTGGATTTACTTGTTCCCGCTATATTACCTGATCAAATGAGCACGCATACTGAACACGTTCACGAAAACGGCCACGGCGGCAATGAAGCCCGGACTTACCTGGTCACGCTGGTCGCGTTGTTGATCCTGACGATTATTACGGTGGGGGCCTCGTACATCGATTTCGGCGCGGGCAACATCGCAATCGCGCTGTTTATCGCCACCATCAAGGCGAGCCTGGTCGCGTTGATCTTCATGCACTTGAATCACGAAAAGCCGATCAATGCCGTCATCGCGGTGGCGGGATTCCTGTTCCTGGGGATCTTCCTGCTGTTCACGTTTCTGGATTTCGACAGCCGCGTGAATTTTCAGCCCGTGAACATGAAGCCCGTGGTTCCGATTACCACTCCGGCTTCCGCGGAGAAAGCTCCGCCCGAGAAAAAGTAGCTACTGGGGCTGTTTTTTGTCGACCGGCGGATCGGTGGGCTTCCTTAACGTCGGAGCCTTCTTCTTCGGCGACTCCGCTTTCTTCACTTCTTCGGCGTTGGCTTCCTTCTTTTCTCTTCGGGCGTCATCAACTCATCGCGCTCGGCTTTATCCTTGTTGTCCTTGGTATTGATTTCGGCCGTGCGTTCCTTCAGGTCCGCCTGCGACAAGTCGTAGCTGTCTTTGGTGGTGTCGACGGCTTGTTTCAATACGAATTCGAAGCGCGCCAAGTCTTTCGGCTGGGACTCTTCGATCTTCTGAAGCCGCTCCAGCATCTGAAACTCGCCCGCGGTCACCGCGGTGTTGCCGATGGTGATCGGCAGCTTGCGGCGAAGGGCGTCGTCGGCGACGGTATCGATGGCTTCGATGATCTTCGAATAATCGTCCAGCAGGTCGTGAATCAGGGCGCTTCGGCCGGCCTTTTCCTTGGAGAGAAGCTGATTCACCTGATCCAGGCGCTGCCGGGCGAAGTGCAGGTACAGCTTCATGCGCTCATTCGGCTCCTGGACGACACGGACCTGGTCGGCTTCATCGCTGGTGAGAAAATCGCGCGTCGCTTGGGCGGCCAGCGGCAGCGCGAATAAGCCTAGAATCGCAAGAAATCGCATAGACCCCTCTACTTCTTTTTGCTCATGATTCCCTTGAGCAGATTATCGTGAACCTCGGCCACCTTTTCGCGCACTTTTTCCACCGCCGCCCGCTCTTCGACGCTTACGAGGTCCGCCAAGCCGTCCAAGCGCCGCAGCAGTCCGCGAGTCCGCAGTTCGGCGCGCTTGTAATACTTATTGTTACGCGCATTCTTGCCGGTTTCTTCCAGGGCTTGAAAGGACAGCTCCACCGACGCGCGTGCATTCTCGAGCGCGGCTCGCAATTTCGCGGGATCGCCCGCGTTATACGCCTCACGAGCTTCGTCGATCTGGGTGTTGGCATAATCGAGCGCCAGATCGCTGCGGCGCTCCAGGTTCGTTTCCGACTTAATCGAAGCTAAGTCGGCGCTCAAGACGAGTGTCAGAACCAGCCACAACATACTTATCGCCTGTCCAATTCATGCTGAATGATTCGCGCCCGTTGGCGGGCCTTGAATTCCTCATCCGGGAATTTGTCGCGGCTCAGCTCCAAAAATTTATTGTAATTCGCCACCGCTTCTTTCAGTTGATGCAGATGATCGTAGGACAGCCCGCGATAGTAAAAGGTCGCGGGAGTTTCCGCGCCCAGCGCGCGCACCCGGTCGAGGGCTGCGATTCCCTGGGCATACTGCTCATTGAGGATCAGTACCCCGGCCAGCTCATTCCAGGGCTGGGCGGCTTCCGGCCTCAACTTCGATGCTGCCAGAAACTGCGGAGCGGCCAGATCGAACTTGCGCTGATCGCGGAGCATTCGCGCGTAAAACATCCGCAATTCGTAATCGTTCGGCTCAACGGCCAGCGCGGCGGCGACCAGTGGACCGGCTTTGTCGAGCTGCTTGGTCTTCACATAGGCCTGCGCCAGCGCCACGCGATTCGCAGACGTCGGCGATTTCGACACTGCGATCTCAAGCGCGGGAATTGCCTCGTTCGCGTCGCCGGATTCCGAAAGCAGCGCGCCCATGCGTTCCTGGGCTCCGGGATTGTCCGGGAATTCGCGATAAATCGCGATCGCCTCGGCCGATTGATGTTCTTTTTCGTACCGTTCGGCAAGCTGGAGCAGGCTGCCCTTGTACGACGGATCGAGAGCCGCGGCTTTGCGAAAATGCGCCTCGGCGTCGTGTAAACGATCCTGATGCTCGATCGCGTCGCCCAACCCGTATTCGGCCGCCGCCGATTCGGCTTTCAGGGCCAGGGCGGCGGCGAATCCCGATTCCGCTTCCGGGTACTGTCCGCTATCGAACTGCGCTTGCGCGACGTATAAGGCAGGGCGAAATTCCTTGGGCTTCTGCTCGCTCGCTGACTTAAGGAACGGTAGAGCCTGCTCGGGCTCCTTGGTTCGCAGCAAACTGATTCCGAGATTGAGCTCCGCTTCATACAAGCCCGGTTTCAGCTCGAGCACGGTCTTGTATTCGGGGATGGCTTCCTGGTCTTTTCCCAGCAGGCTATACGCGAGAGGCCAGGTGAAAGTGAGCGCCGTAATCTTTGGGATCCTCGACTACCGCTTTGAGGAAGAATCCCACGGCTTCGTCGTAGCGGTTTCCTTCCAGCGCTTTGATTCCCTCCGCCTGATTGTCGACGCTTTGTATCAGGAGGCAGGCCAGAATCAACCACATCTTATTACGATTCTATCCGGTTATCGCGTCAAATACACCGTGAATTTAGTGGCATCGCGGAAGCCCATGCGTCGGTACAGTGCGTAGCCAGCTTCGGTCGATTGCAACACCAGCCGGCGATACGCCGGTGCGCCGCTGACATCTCCGCCGACCGCGGCGCGCAGCAAGGCTTCGCCATAACCCTGGCGCCGCAGCGACGGCGTGGTGGCCAAGGAATACACGCCGAGCGCTCCGGTTGCTCGGCACGATCGCGACAATCGCCACCGCCCGGCCGTCCAATATCCCGACGAACCCCTGGTAATCGCCCTTCCAGGCCTCTTCCCGCGAATACACGGTGTGGGCCACCGTGAAGGGAATATCGAACGAGACGGAGGTGATCTCGGCAAATGCCGCGCGGGCGGCGGCGTCGGCCACGGGCGGCACTCGATGTGCGGCAGCGGGCGCGCCGGGGGCAGCAGCTCCGGCGCCAGCATTCCCGGGCGGATGCGAGATCGGCCGCAGTCCGAAGTCGAAAATTCTGCCGCTCCAACTTGCGCGCCGCGCTATCGAGCAGGTCTTCGCAGAGCCAGAAGGACCATCGCAAGGTTCGTTCCCGGAAGAAACGCGCAGGTCCGCCAGACGTGTCTCCAGCTCACCGTTCAGAGGCCGGCCGCGTCAGCAGCGCGATATTGAACACCCCGTAATCGAGTCCGGAAAACATGGCGACCGCGCCGTCGAGAGAGCGAATCTCGCCCGAGCCCGAGGCTTCTCCGAAGAACCGCATGGCGGTTCGAAGATTCTCTTCGATGATGAGGGGCTCCGTCATTTAAAGGAGCGTCACCGGATCTACGTCGATGGATAGCGACACCGGATTCCACTTCTCGGCCGACGCGAAGGCGCGTGCTTTACCCAGCACTTCGTTCAATTTCTTGCGAGTGGCGGCTTTCAACAGCATCTGGTAGCGATATTCATTCTTCAGCCGCACCATCGCCGCCGCCGCGGGTCCCATGACGCGGACGCCTTCGCCGGCCGGTTCGAGCGATCGCGCCAGGGCGTGGCTGCGGTCCCGGGCTTCTTCCTCGCTCGATGCGCGCACCAGCATATTCGCCAGCGCTCCATAAGGTGGATAGGACATCAGACGCCTGAATTCGATCTCTTTAGCATAGAATGTCTCGTAATCCTGTGCAGCGGCGCATTGAATGGCGTAGTGATCGGGATTAATGGTCTGAATTAACACGATGCCGGGCATGTTCCCGCGGCCCGCTCTTCCGGCGGCTTGGGTCAGCAATTGAAAGGTGCGCTCCGCCGCGCGAAAATCCGGCAGGCCCAACCCGATATCCGCGCTGACGATTCCGACCAGCGTGACGTTAGGAATATCGTGGCCCTTGGCGATCATCTGCGTGCCCACCAGGATGTCGTAATCGCCGTCGCGAAAGCCCGCTAGAATCGTCTCCATGTCGCGCTTCCGTCCCACCGTGTCGCGGTCGAGGCGGGCGATGCGGGCGCGAGGAAACGCACCGTGCAATTCCTCCTCCACCCGCTCCGATCCGACGCCTAGAAACTGGATGTGGTCGCTGTCGCATTTCGGGCAACGATCCGGCACGCGGGCTGAGTAGTTGCAGTAATGGCAAAGCATACGCCGGTCGCGCCGGTGATAAGTGAGGGTGACCGAACAGTGCTCGCATTCCATTCGCGCTCCGCAGGCCCGGCAGGCCACGAAGCTCGAGAATCCACGGCGATTCAGCAGCAGCATGGATTGTTCGCCGTTTTCGATGCGCTCTTTCACGGCGTCGATCAGCGCGCGAGAGAACATCGGCTTGCTTGCGGGTCTCGACGAATTCCTGGCGCATGTCGATCAGCTTCGACTTCGGGCATGGGACGGCCTTCGATGCGCTCCGGCAGGTGGATATGCGGTATTTTCCGCTGCCCGCGTTGTACCGGCTTTCGAGGCTCGGTGTGGCCGACCCGAGGACCACGACGGCGCCCGCGTCGCGAGCCCTTACGATCGCCACGTCGCGTCCGTGATAGCGCGGCGTTTCCTGCTGTTTGTAGCTCTGGTCGTGCTCCTCATCCACTACGATCAGCCCGATGTTCCGCACGGGCGCGAAGACGCCGGAGCGTGTCGCCACAACCACTCCGGCTTCGCCCGACCGGATGCGACGCCATTCCTGGGCGCGCTCGGAATCGTGGAACGCGGAGTGGAGAATCGCCACCCGCTCTCCGAATCGCTGGTGAAACTGGCCGGCGACGGCGGGCGTCAAGGCGATCTCCGGGACCAGCATCAGCGCGCTGCGTGCCAGGCCGCAAGCGTGGCTTCGATCGCGCACAGATAAATTTCGGTCTTGCCGGAACCGGTTACGCCTTGCAACAGAAACGTCCGAAATTGTTTCGCCTCAATCGCCGTCCGATCCGAGCGAACGCTTCCTGTTGATGCGGATTGAGGGGTGCGGCCCGCGCAGAGGCGTCGGCGCGGGCGCGACCGCTTCCAGCGTCAGCGCGGCCAATTCCCGTCGTGCCAGGCTGCGGGCCGCGATGCTGGATTTCGCAACCGTTTTTTCAAGTTCCGCTAAGCTGTGGGTTCCAGGGTGCAGTTCCAGATATGACAGCAGCTCGCGTTCGGATTTGGGCAGTTTCGTTCCTCGTCGGACCTTGGCGAATTCCACTCGCAGACGGGCGGCGCTCCGCGCGCAGAGGATCGCGATCCGCCGCGACCTCTTCAGCTTCGACGAAGTCCCTTCTTTTCGAGCGAGCGCAGGACGGCTACCGCGGCCCTGGCGACCTTGCGCGTAAGATAAGGCGCCGAGGAGGCCCGCGCGTCAAGGAGCCGTAGCATCTTGCCGTCGAAGGGTCTTCGTCATTCTCGCCGAAATAAAGCTGCCGGGCGACATCTCTGCCGGAGGTGGTCAGCGAATAAATCTTTTCCATGGCGGATTCGCCCGACGAAGGAGTCATCGCGCGCAGGGTCTGGCCCAGCGGCGCGCAATAGTACGTCGAGATCCAGCGGCCCAGCTTCAGAGATCCTGGTCAAGCGCGGGCTCCTCGTCCAGCAGGCGTAAGGCTTCCTTCGCTCCCGACTCGGGAGGCTGGTCATGGGTGGCGACGACGATGCCGGTTAGTTTCCGCTTCCCGAAAGGAACCAGGATCCGGCAGCCCACGCGAACCCGATGCCGCAGGGTTTCGGGCAGCAGGTAGGTGAATGTATGGTCGACCGGAACCGGCAGACTCACGTCGCAGTATTGAGGAAACATCTAAGAAGTCATTTTTCCGCGGCTCCGAAGAGTTCTTCGGAACCGAGCGCGAGGAAACGCTTATGAGCCGCGCGGCGAGGGCTTGAAGATCGCGAAGGAAGCTCCCTGAGGGTCCGCCACGATCGCCATCCGGCCTACGTTCTCCACGCTCATCGGGGCAAGATGCATCGCAGCGCCCATCTCCTTGGCCTTGGCGGCGGATGCATCCACGTCGTCGACGAGGAAGTAAATCATCCAATGCGGGGGAACCCGCGGGTCCCGATACTGGGCGGGGGGAATGCCGCCGATGAAGTCCTGACCGTTTTGGATATGCAGATAGCCCGAGGGATCTTTTTCCCCCGGACCAATCTTCCAGCCGAACAGGGATTCGTAGAATTTCTTAGCCTTCTCGGGATCTGAGGTGCTCAGGTCGGCCCAACAGAATGTGCCGCTTACGCCGCCGATCTGGATCCCGATGCCTTTACTTGCCTGCCACAGGCAAAACACCGCGCCGGTGGGGTCTTGGCTCACGCTCATTCTGCCTTGATCCATCACGTCGAAGGGGGGAGCCAAGACGGTCCCGCCGAGCTCGGCCGCTTTGGTCGAACTTGCGTCCACGTTCGCCGTGGCGATGTAAAGATTCCAGTGGGGCGGCACGCCGGAGGCGCGCTCATCGGCCCGCATGGTGTAGGCTGCAGCCGCATCCGCGCCCTCCACTTGAAACATGGTGTAGATGTCGCCGGGGCCCATAGGAAATTCGTTGATCGACCATCCGAATAACGAGGTATAAAAGCTTTTGGCGGCGTTCTGGTCGGTGGTGGACAACTCGACGTAGCAGAACGCTCCGGGGGCGTGTTTATCGATTCTCGGCATGATGGGATTATAACCCGCCCCGGGGTGTATAATCGATCTTTCCGGGAGGATGTACCTTTGAAGACTTGGATAATTGCCATTGCAATGGCTTCGCTGGCGGGAACCGTATGCGCATCGCCAGGCGAGCTGGAAGATTCGTACGCAAAACTGAAAGACTCGGTCGCCAAAAAGGATGCCGATGCGGTGAAAACCGAAGCGGCGGCGACGCTGAAACTCGCGCAGGCGCTGATCACCGCTCCCAAGCCCGCCGATGCCGCTGAAGCCAAAGATTGGGCGGCGCGATCGAATACGGGAAGGAAGTTTCCACTTATACCGAGTATGCGCTCGCCACCACAGCGGCGCAGGCCGGCAGATCCGCGTCAAGACCGTGATGCTGATCGACACTTTGCTGGCCCAGAATCCGAAGAGCCAGTATCTGGACGACGTGGCTGCGCAGGCCTATCTGGTCGCGCTGCCGCAAAAGTTCCCGGTGGATCGTCGGCAAAGCAGTTCGACGGCACCGCGAAGATCGTCAGCGGGCGCCCGGATAAGATGGTTCGCGCTGACGGCATTGCAGAGGATATGCGAGCGGAGTTGCTGCGTCGATCCTGGCTTATGCGAATCGGCTGGTGGGGCCGGCCTGGTCAAGGCAACAAGAAGCCTGGAAGGCATGGCGGAAGGCGAATGGGAGAAGACCAAGAGTGAAGCGCTGGCGAACGGGGTATTTTACGCGGGTTCGGCGAAGCGGTCACGAAGAGCGCTTGGATCGATTGCGACATGACCTGAAAGCGGCGCTGCCTCTGGTTCAGGGCGTCATTCAAGCTGGGCTACCGCTATTACCTCGCTCGGGATCTGCGATTACCAGTTCGGTAAGCTGACCAAGATCGCACCAAGATGCAGGCGGGTCAGCAGTACGTAGAAAAGGCCGCGGGGATTAAGGGACCGTATCAGAGTCAGGCATATCAGCAGGCGAATGCGATGAAGCAGGAGATGACGAGGGTCCGATAGTACTCCGCGGCACCTGTTTCCCAGGGTCAACCTGTCCTTCGCGTTTCCCGCATGTGACAGGTTGACGCTGTTTCGAATACGAATCCCTGTATTCTCAATATCCGTGATCTGGCGACTCGACTGCATTTAAATCGAGCGTGGAAAACAACCTGCGAAAATCGGAAGTTCCTTCTCCGGCGGACCGGAAAACCGGTTCGATACTTTCGTTCGTGCCAGCACACGGCGATTCCAAGGCGGGTGCGGTCGCCAAGCAATTGAGCCGCGCTTTACTGGATGGCTGTGGATCGGAGGGTCTTGGGCCGGAGGGCCCGGGCATCACCGTGTTGCTGGCCGATTTTTGCCGCGGCGGCTATCCGCTGTGGCGCCCGCAAGAGACTCCGCATCGCCTCGACGGCCACACCTGGGGCGCCATGGTCACCGAACGTGGGGGCATGGACGTATTGGACGCCCCCGAGGTTCATCCCCGGCAGCTTGGTTCGGTCTTTGAATACGCGCGCCAGAGCTATAACGTCATCGCCGCCGATTTGACGGACGCCAGAGCCGCGCAGTCCATCGAAGTTCTGCGGGCCTCGGATACGATCTTTATGGTGTCCGGCTCCAGCCGGGCCGCGCTCGAAGCGGTGCAGGAGAAAATGGTGTGGCTGCGCTCCATCGACCTGGAGGATCGCTGCGGGTTGCTGCTCAGCCTGGACCCGGGCGGGGTCACGCCCGATCAAGCTGAAGATATTACCGGATTGCCGGTGTGCAGCCTGATCGAGACGGACGAGCAGATCCTTCAGTTGGCGCGTTGGCTGGCCGCGAATATCGACGGGCTACAAGAACCGGCGGCAGGCTACGCCATGGCCGTGAGATTAACTCTGGGTTTCCCGGCGGCCCATTTCTTCCGACAGGATCACCGCTTCGGCCAGTTCTTTCATGGGACGCCGCAGCCGGCGGCTCTCGTTCCGCAGACGAAGATAAGCGTCTTCCTCGGTCAGATTGTGCCGGCGCTGAAGGATTCCTTTGGCTCGCTCCACGGTCTTGCGGGTTTCGAGCTGCCGCTTCATCTCGGCGGTCTCTTCCGCCAGGCGAGCATTCTCTTCTTCCAGCACGCTTCTGGCGATGGCGCCGCCTACCTGTTCGCCGATGAACGAGAGAATCGAAATTTCTTCCTCGGTATGCGCGTGCTTTTCGCGATGATGCACGTTGATCACGCCGATCGCGCGCCCTTTATTCAGCAGCGGCACGGAAATTAGCGCGTCATAGGTATCCTCGATCAACGAGGCGAAAATCTTGAACCGCGGATCTTCACTGGCGTGTTCGGACAACGCTACCGGCAACTGATTCTCTGCCACCCAGCCGGTCACGCCTTCGCCCATCCTTACGCGCAACTGGCCCAGGTCCGCGGCGTGGGGCACCAGCGACGCGCGGAGCACGAATTCATTGGCCGCGGAATCAAGCAAATAGACCAGGCATGCATCACAGCCGCTGGCTTGGGTCGCTAACCCGACGATCTCGCCCAGCATCTCATCGAGTGAGATTTCCGAGCTCACTACGCGGCTGACTCGCCGCAACACGGAAACATCGGAGTCGATAACCATGTTCGAGCTTAAGCCGCAACGGCGGGGCCCGTCCAATCAAAACTTTCTATGGGGTTCATCGCTTGGGACAGCGAGTATAATCAAGGCAGTATGCGACAAGGCAGTGTGAGAGAAGAATATTTAGCGCGGCGCTCCGGTGATCCGATCCGCACGCAGATGCATTACGCCCGCCAGGGCCGGATCACGGAGGAGATGGAGTTCGTCGCCAAGCGCGAACGCCTTATGCCCGACGCTGTGCGCGAAGAGGTGGCCCGGGGGCGCATGATCATCCCCGCGAACATCCATCACCACAACCTGGATCCTATGTGTATCGGAGTCGCATCTCTTTGTAAAGTCAACGCGAACATCGGCAATTCGTCGACTACGTCGAATATCGAAGAGGAACTTGAGAAGCTGCGCTACTCGGTCCGCTATGGCGCCGATACCGTAATGGATCTTTCGACCGGCGGCGATATTCCGCGCATTCGCCAGGCCATCATCGACCATTCTCCCGTGCCCATCGGCACCGTGCCCATCTACGAAGCTCTTTCGCGCGTTCGCCGCGTGGAGGATCTGAACATTCAGGTGATGCTCGAAGTGATTGAGGAGCAAGCCGAGCAGGGTGTGGATTATATGACCATCCACGCCGGAGTCCTGGTCCAATACATTCCGATGACTACCGGGCGCGTCACCGGCATCGTCAGCCGCGGGGGAGCCATTTTGGCCGAGTGGATGGTGAAGAACCATCGCCAGAATCTGCTCTACGAACACTTTGCCGACATTTGTAAGATCTTCCAGAAGCACGACGTTACCTTTTCACTCGGCGACGGTCTACGTCCCGGCTCGCTGGCCGATGCCAGCGACCGCGCCCAGTTCGCCGAGCTCCAGACGCTGGGCGAGCTGACTAAGATCGCCTGGGAGCACGATGTGCAAGTGATGATCGAAGGTCCGGGCCATATCCCGATGGACCAGATCCAGATGCAGGTCGAGAAGGAAATGGAGATCTGCCACGAGGCTCCGTTCTACACGCTGGGCCCGTTAGTGACCGACTTCGCCCCCGGCTACGATCACATTACCTCCGCGATCGGCGCCGCGATGATCGGCTGGCATGGCGCGTCGATGCTCTGCTACGTTACGCCGAAGGAACACCTGGGCCTGCCGAATCGCGAGGACGTGAAACAGGGCTTGATTGCGTATAAGATCGCCGCGCATGCCGCTGACATTGCCCGTCATCGTCCCGGCGCGCGCGATCGAGACGACGAATTGTCCCGCGCCCGCTTCGCTTTCGACTGGAACAAGCAATTCGAGTTGTCGCTCGACCCGGAAACCGCTCGCGCCTATCACGATGAGACCCTGCCAGAGGAAGGTTTCAAAGACGCCGCCTTCTGCTCCATGTGCGGGCCGAAGTTCTGCTCCATGAATCACTCCGTCAAAACGCAGGCGTTCACCGAGGCAGAGGCGGAAGCGATCCTGACCCAGATCGCGAACAGTTCGCACTAGACCTGCGATAGACCAGATTTTCCTGCCTCTTAGCCGGCCTCTATTTGCCGATAGGTTGAGTGAGGCTATTCTCAAGCCTCGTCTTTTCCGCAGGAGATTCTGTGACCAAAGCTATTTCCATGCTCGCGCTCGCCGTGTGTTCGGCCGCCGCTCTTTTCGCGCAAGCGGCTAACGGAGTGACGCTGGCCCCATCGTCCTTGACCGTCAATTATCAGATCGGTAGTGCGGCGCTTCCGGCCGCTCAGGCGATCACGGTTACTACCGCGCCGAAGGGGCTGAATTTCACGGCCGTGGTTTCGGGCTCGACGTACAATGCCGCCTGGCTCCTGGTATCCCAATCCGCCGGGACCAGTCCGGCATCCATCAAAGTGGAAACCAATCCTACGGGTTTGGCGGCGGGGACTTACGTCGGGACCATCACGTTCACAGCGGTCAGCGGAGTCAATACCTACACGGCCGCGGAAACCGTCACGCTGTTGATCGCCGCAGCGCCCGCGGCTATCACCGCGACGCCCGCGACGTTGAATTTTACTTACTCCACCGGTAATCCCATCCCCGCTGCCTCCCTGACCAGCAATTTCATCCTGTCGAGCAGCGGCGCGCCGCTCTCCGCGACGCTTGCGGTCACTGGAACTACCTGGCTGACGGTCGCGCCCAGCGGGCAAATCTCGCTGATCGGCTTGTTTAACACGATTGCGGTCACCGTGAATCCCACCGGGCTCGCGCCCAAAGTTTATACCGGTACGATCAAGATCAGCGCGCCGAACGCCACCAACAAAACCTTGAATCTGATCGTGACCTTGACTGTGAACGCCGCGGTTCCGACGGTGATCGCGACGTGGCCTGCCGGGGTGATCCAAGGCTCGGCGCAAACCACGGCGACTATCGACGGCAACGGCTATTTTCCAAGCACCACGGTCGCGATAAGCGGATTCACTCCCGCGTCGACCATCACCGTCACCGACGGAACTACGACGGTGAATCAAACTTTTCTGATTCCGGTCTATGCCCCCGCCGCGAACGGACTGCGATTAGGCGTCAGCTCGCCGTTACCTTCGGGTGCTGCGGGTACCCCTTATTCGCAAAGCTTGGCGGCAACCGGAGGAACTGGACCCTACGTATTCGCATTAATCGGAGGCACCATTCCCACGGGAGTCACCGTATCCGCCGCGGGCCTGGTTGCCGGTACGCCATCGAATGCCGGGACATTTTTACCGGTCATTCAGGTGACCGACAGCTCAATGCCGCCGATCGTCGCGTATGATCAGATTCAGTTGACGATCGACCCGGGAGCCGCCGCCGCACTGCGAATCGAAGTCGCCGCCGCGCCTCTACCCATCGGCGTGATGGGTGCCGCCTACACACCGGTCACTCTCACCGCCGCGGGGGGCACCGGCGGACCCTATACATGGACCTCGACGAATCTTCCTGGCGGCCTCGTGCTCAGCGCCGCGGGCGTTTTGAGCGGCACTCCCTCCAGCGACGGCAGCGGAGGCGTGATCGTTCCCACGGTTGTCAGTGAAACATCTTTGCTGGCTGCGATTCCCTCCGCGGAACTGGCTAACGCCGGCGTACTGCGATTGACCGCGGTTACTCCGCCACCGGGAGGCGGGACGTCGAATGAAGGCAGCTTCCAGGTGTACGGATTGAACCCACAGATCACGGCGGTGGTGAATTCGGCCACATACATTCAAGGCACGCTCGCGCCCGGGGATGTCATTGCGATCTTCGGCATCGGATTGGGCCCGGCGGCCTTGACGATTTTCGATCCCAGCGCGCCCCCGATTCCTACCTCGCTGCCCGCAGTCGCGCCGTCCACTTCCGTGACCATCAATGGAACGCTGGCGCCGATTCTCTATACCAGCGCCACGGTCGCGGGCGTCATCGTTCCTTACACCGTCACCGGACCCACCGCGCAGGTGGTGGTCAGCTACGGCGGCCTGGTATCGCAGGCGATGACGGTCGCTGTGGCGGCCTCCGACCCGGGAATTTACTCGCTCGCCTCGTCCGGCGTGGGTCAGGGCGCGATTCTCAACTTTGTCGCGGGAAATTACACGATCAACTCCGCCGCGAACCCGGCCGTGCCTGGATCATCGTGGTGCTTTACATCACGGGAGCGGGAACCACAACGTCGAATGTCGCGAACCTCCTGATCCCGGCCTCGCCCGCGGTGACGCCGGTTCTCACGCCGACGGTAACCATCGGAGGGCAGGGAGCCACCGTCCTCGGCGCGCAGGCGCCTCCCGGATCGGTGCCGGGTTTGATCCAGATCAACGTAACGGTGCCGGCGATTCTGAAAGCCGGAGCGGCGCTGCCGGTTGTAGTGACCGTGGGCGGCATCGCCAGCCAGGCCGGCCTGACTATCGCGGTCAAGTAACGTCAGCTCTCATCGTCTTCGAAGGCGGTCTGAAGTAACATAGATCCATGGCTTCTATCGCCGAAAAAACTTCTCTCTCGCCGACCGATATCGGCGAACGCCGGCCGCGGTTCCGGAGTCAGCGGACCATGCGCTTTACCGAAAGCGTGATTCGCGAGATGACTCGCCTCGCGGCCCAACATAAAGCCGTGAACCTCGCGCAGGGATTCCCGGATTTTGGAGCTCCTGAGATCCTGAAAGCGGCCGCGCGCGACGCCATTACCGCCGACGTCAATCAATACGCCATCACCTGGGGAGCCAAGCCCTTCCGCGACGCGATCGTCGGCAAGTATAAGCGCACTTACAACCTCGACATCGATCCCGAGCGCGAAATTACAGTTTGCTGCGGCGCTACCGAAGGTATGATAGCCGCGCTGATGGCCGTGACGAATCCGGGCGACGAAGTGGTCATTTTTGAGCCGTATTACGAGAATTACGGCCCCGATACGCTGCTCTGCGGAGCGGATCGCAAGTTCGTCAAGATGCGTCCACCGGATTGGCGCTTCGATCCCGAGGAGCTGCGTAAAGCTTTCTCGCCGCGCACCAAAGCAATCGTGCTGTGCACTCCGAATAATCCCACCGGCCGCGTGTTCAACCGGCAGGAGCTCGAATATATCGCTTCGCTATGCCAAGAGTTCGACGCGTTGGCGATCACCGACGAGATTTACGAGCATATTCTCTACGACGGCACCGAGCATATCCCGATGATGACCATTCCGGGGATGCGGAATCGCACCGTGCTCGTCAACAGCATGAGCAAGACCTACGCGGTGACGGGATGGCGCGTCGGCTGGGTGCTGGCGGCTCCGGATTTGACGGATTCGATCCGCAAAGTCCATGATTTCCTTACGGTTGGGGCGGCGGCTCCGCTGCAGGAGGCGGGTGCGGTGGCTCTGAATCTCCCCGACGATTATTACACCCATTTGTCGACTGATTACGGGGCTCGGCGGGACGCGATGCTGGCGGTGCTCGAAGAAGCCGGGTTCAGATGCTTCACTCCCCGGGGGGCTTACTATATTTTGTGTGACATTTCTGCGTTCAAATATCCCGACGATATGGCTTTTACACGCCATCTGATAGAAGACGTTGGGGTTGCGGCGGTTCCGGGGTCTAGTTTCTTTGAAGATCCTCGCGATGGATCGCAAATGATCCGCTTCTGTTTCTGCAAAAAATATGAGACTCTGAAGGAGGCGCAAGAGCGCCTTAAGAAACTTTAACACGCAACCAGGTCGATTGCCGGGTGGAGGGCAGTATGGCAATTTTCGTTCTCCCGGAAAATGTGGCGCGTCAAAGCGGTACCGGCGCGGTTCTCGCGCTGGACGCCGATCGTGGCAAGACTTTGCTGCTGACGCTGGGCATCACTCGTATCATCAGGCACCAAAGCCTAGAAGTGGCTATCTGGGGCTCCCCGAATGGAGACAATTGGCAACTGCTCCAGGTTTTTCCAAAGAAATTCTACTGCGGGACTTATTCGCTGCTGCTGGATCTGGCGCGGCATCCGGAGATCAAATATCTTCGAGCGGGCTGGACGATGGATTGTTGGGAGCAAAATGAGACGGCTCCTTTGTTCGGCTTTTACTTGTACGCCGAAGAGAGCAAGATGCGAGCAGTCGGGGCGGCGTGATTCTTATTTCAGGAACCGGCCGATGTTCTCGTTCAGGAATTTTGCGTCCGCGGGGTTCGCAGCGGCGCCGGCAGGGTGTCCCCATAGCGACGGGATCGGCATGAAGGTCACGCCGGGGATAAACGCCTGCTCATAACGCGCGTCTGTGATGGGAAAATACAGATCCGTTTCCGAGGGCATGTAAAGGAACGGGGTCTTGATCGACCGCAGGGCTTTTTCTACATCCCCGTCGAATCCAGGCGTGTTTCCGACGTTGTGCCGCTGCCAAGTCCGGGCTTGCAGGATATAGTCGTTCGCATCGGCCCGGAACCGGGTGCGGAAGGCGTTCATGGCTTGGTCGAAGGTGGTGACTTTGTCGGTGCGCCATAACTCGCTGCGCCACCATTCCTGCGAATAGAGCCAGGCGGCCCACACCATTCCGAACGCTTCTAGGCCTTTGGCTGGCGGAGTGGTGTAATCGCCTCCCTTAAACGCCTCGTCGGCGGTCAGCGCGGCGATTTGTCCTTCCAGTCGAACGATTCCATGCCCATATGTTTTCGCGGTGCCCGAGGTCGCCACGATCCGGTCGGCGAACGTGGGATAACTCACCGCCCATTGGAAGGCCTGCTGCGCGCCCATCGAGAAGCCGATCATCGCGCGCGCGTGGGTCACTTTCAGCTCCTGGGTCAGCAAGCGATGCACGGCTTCCACATTGTCGCGAATGGTGGTTACGGGGAAGCGGGGACCATGAAAGGGCTCCGGCGTGTTGCTCGGGGAGGACGACCTGCCGTTGCCGAATAACTCGGTCGCGACCAGGAACAATTTAGCCGGGTCCAGCGCGCGGTCCGGTCCGATCAGCCATTCATATCCTCTCTGATTGGCCATGTAGTGGGATGGCAGCAGCACCAGGTTGTCCTTGGCGGCGTTGAGATGCCCGTAGGTCCCGTAGACGATGCGCGCTTCGGGCAGAACTACGCCGCTTTCCGTCTTGAAATTGGCGATGACGAACTCATGCCGGTCGGGCGCGGCGACCTGAGCAGGCAGCGCCTGCCAGATCAACAGCAGAAGCGTAAGTGTTTTCATGTTCCCGTGGAGAGCAATCTTAACACTTTTCCCCCAAAGGGCCGATTTCGTCGGATATAATAATGAAGCTCTAGAGATGCAACTCTCTTGTCCTAATTGCAGCGCTCGCGACGCCGACGTTTCTAAAGGCCCCGGCCTGATTGGAGCGATCAAGGCGCTTTTCGGCGTATATAAGCTCCGCTGCCGGCGATGCAAGACCAAGTGGGAGACCAGCGCGGAATGGCGATATGCGCGCTGTCCCCGGTGCTACCGGCAAGACCTGACCAGTTGGAGTCCGCAGGATTATCGGCTGGGGCCCTGGACCACGTGGCTGCTGCGTTTCGGCGCTACCCGGTACCGGTGCGCGCCTTGCCGCTGCAACTTCGCGAGTTTCCGTCCGCCCAAGGATCGGCTGGCGTGGGAGCAGAGGCTGGCTCGCGCCAGGGGAATTCCGGCGGGCGACAATCCGGACGCTGAAAAGCCGGAAGAGGTTGCCGTGCCGGAGGTGACGCGAGCTCGCGTGAATGCTCCGGCATCCCGGGCGTCGCTTACCGCTCCCGCGATGAGGCGTCCTCCAGAGGAAAAAGCATTCGACGTGAAAGCCGTGAAAAACAAACCCGGTGCTGTGAAGTCCAATGGGAAGCCGGCCGAGGCGAAACCTGTTTCAGTGGTGGCCGTGCAAAAGCCGCTGGATTTGAAACCAGCTCCGATCGCGCCCGCACCCGAGCCCGCAGAGCCGAAACCTGTTCCCGTAGCGGCTGCGGCGAAGCCGATAGAGGAGAAACCCTTGGCGGCTGCACCCAAGCCCGTAGAACCGAAACCCGTGGCCGCCGCGGCTACGCCAAAGCTGGCGGAGGTGAGACCGGCCGCGGCCGCGCCCAAGCCCGTCGAGCCTAAACCTGCCCCGGCTCCCGTATATTCCGCGCCCCGGAGCGATGCCGAGATTCGAGCATCACTTAACGGCGGCGCCACCGTCGGGCGAACGGTGCTGATCAAGGGCAAGATCGTCAGCGGCGAGGACCTGACCATCGACGGCGAAGTGGAAGGCAGCGTCGAAATTCTCAAGCACTGCCTGCGCGTCGATTCGAACGGCAAGGTGAGTGCCCGCGTCAACGCGCATGACGTAATCGTGCTCGGTACCATTCATGGCGACGTCGAAACCACCGACCGGCTGGACATCCGCAAGGGCGCCAACGTCCTGGGGGACATCAAAGCACATCGGTTGTTAATCGAGGAGGGCGCCTGCGTCAAAGGTAAAGTGAGCACCGGCAGCCGCGTGGTTACAAGCGTGGTTACAAGCGATTGATCAGGCTGGCCGAATAAGCCGCGCCGAAGCCGTTGTCGATATTGACTACGGTCACGTTACTGGCGCAACTGTTCAGCATCCCCAGCAACGCCGCGAGGCCGTGAAAGCTGGCTCCGTAGCCGACGCTGGTGGGCACGGCGATCACCGGGACCGCGACCATACCGCCGACCACGCTCGGCAGCGCGCCTTCCATCCCCGCGCATACGATGACCACGCGCGCCGCGCACAGGCGGTCGCGATGATGCATCAGGCGATGAATTCCGGCTACGCCGATGTCGTGGATCGCGTCCACTTCATTCCCCATCACCTCAGCGGTCACTTGCGCCTCTTCGGCCACCGGAAGATCGCTGGTTCCGGCGCAGACCACTGCGATTTTGCCTTTTCCATGAACCGTGCGGTCGCGCCAGACCCGCACTGCGCCCGAAGCCGGGAAATGCTCGGCTTCAGGATGCTCCTGTTTCAATCGATCGGCCACCGCGGGAACCGTGCGCGTCACCAGAACATTGGCCGCGTTGGCGAGGAGGGTCGCGACAATCGCGGAAATCTGATCGAGGGTCTTGCCTTGTCCCAGGACAACTTCCGGCATGCCGTGGCGCAGTGCGCGATGATGGTCCACCTTGGCGAAGCCGAGGTCCTCGAACGGCAAATGGCGCATCCGTTCCATAGCCGCGTCGACGCCGGTTGATCCGGCACGGACCTGTTCGAGCAGAACGCGGAGTTGATCCTGATCCATACGCTCAGAGAATAGCAGGTGAGGTGCTATGCGGAGCATTCGGTCGAGGTTTGATGATTTGGTTGGAGCCGGACACGTGGAGAATTGACCGCATGCTGCGCATGGCGGCTCCTTAGGAATCGGGGTGGGGCGGGGACAAATCCGTAGTACCGGGGGACTGTCATACCCCCAAATGAGTCTTGGTAAACCCTCCTCAAAGGACTGTGTATTACCTAGGTGGTACGGGATAATGGCAATTCCCCATGAACACCTCAGAAGACACCTATCCTCGCCTCTGTCTGGCCACCGGCCTTACTTGCGAGGCCTGTACCGGCGAGACCGCCCGGCAGCTCGCTCAGGTTTGTAAGGGATTGAAAGGAAAAATCATCGGGCAGATGTTCGTTCAGATCCATAACCACTCGGCTTGCGCCCGGATGCATGCTCAATTTGCGAAAAGTTATCACGCCGCCTCGGCGGAGAAAGCCAAAGAATTGGCGGCGGTCGCGTGATGGGTGCCTTGGGCCTTGATCAACGGCCTACCTTGGGGGCCTTACGGACCGCTAAGGAGGATGGCCTTACTCCTAGGAGTAATCCTTCCGGCAAAATCAGGCGGGACCGCAATTGTTCCCTGCCGATAAGACCATTAGGCTAAAAGAGGAGAACCATCAAGGTGCTCAAGAGTATTATTGTTTGCCCGGATCAGGACATCGCCAAGCATCTGCAAGACGCCTTGGAAGCGACCGGCGAGGTGGTCATCGGCCGCTCTCTGAATCGCTATCCGAACGCGATCGACCTGGTGCGGACCCTGCGCGCGCACGCGCCTGAAGTTGTATTCCTGAGCTTTGAATTGATCGAGAAGGCGCAGGAAGTGGTGAAATTCCTGGAGGCTGAGGCGCAGGGGATCCAGATCGTCGCGGTAGGTAAACAGGTAGATCCGAAGCTCCTGCGCGAGGTTATGCGTAGCGGCGTCCGCGATTTTCTGTCGGAGCCTTTCGATCGCCAAGCCATCCTCGAAGCCCTACTTTCCGTGAAGACGATGGTGGAGCGCAAGCCGCCGACCATGGAGTCGACTACGCAAATCTTCGCGTTCCTGCCCTCCAAGGCGGGCGCGGGAACGTCGACTATCGCACTGAACGTCAGCGCGGCGATGGCTCGCCGGCCAGGCACGCACGTGATGCTCTCGGATTTCGATCTGAACAGCGGCATGATGCGGTTCATGCTGAAGCTTCAGAATGAATATTCGGTGGTCGATGCGGTGGAGTACTCCTTGCGCATCGACGAACATCTGTGGCCCCAACTGGTCACTTCGTTGGACACGCTAGACGTCCTGCACGCCGGGCGCGTCAATCCGAGCCTGCGCATCGAGACGGCGCAAGTCCGCTCGCTGGTGGATTTCATGCGCCGCAATTACCAGGCGCTGGTGTTCGATTTGTCGGGCAACCTGGAACGCTACTCGCTCGAGATCATGCAGGATTGCAAACGAATCCTGCTGGTATGCACGCCGGAAATCCCGTCTCTGCATCTGGCCCGTGAAAAGATGCACTACCTGCGCAATTTCGATCTGGACAGCCGCGTGTCCATCATTCTGAACCGGTGCCAGAAGAAAGCCCTGTTCAGCAAGGAACAGGTGGAGGAGATCCTGGGCATGCCGGTCACCAAGACGTTCTCGAACGACTATCAGCGCGTGAACCGCGCGGTGACGGCGGGAACGATCATCGAGCCGGCTTCCGACATGGGCAAGCAGTTCACCGAGTTCGCGGCCGACCTTCTCGACCGCCGCCTGCCAGGCGCAGGTGGAAGCAAAACGCAGGTTCCTGGAATTTTTCGCTGTCCCCAACAAGATGGCCACCGGAATCAAGTAAGCTTCGCTCGACAAATCTCCACTGCCGCGTATCCGCGTGAGGCCGAAGGGCGCTAATGTGGAGCGATGGATACGGTCTTTCTGTGGATCGCGCACTATGGGTATGGCGCGATTTTCCTGCTGCTGATGCTGGGCGTGGTCGGCCTTCCGATTCCGGACGAAACGCTGCTGGTTTACTGCGGATATCTCATTTCCAAGGGGACGATGCACGCTCTGCCAGGCGGAGCTTTCGGCGGTCGCGGGAAGCTGGTGCGGTATCAGTCTCAGTTACACCATCGGACGGACGCTGGGAATCGGCGTGGTCCATCGATTCGGAAAATACCTGCACATTAATGAGGAGCGGCTGAACAAGGTCCACCAGTGGTTCGACCGCATCGGCCATTGGGCACTGTTCGCGGGCTATTACATTGCCGGATTGCGGCACTTCACGGCCATCGTCGCGGGAATCTCGAAGCTCCCGTTCCGTACTTTTGCTTCCTATGCGTGGCCCGGTGGACTATTATGGGTGAGCACGTTTCTCACGCTCGGCTATTATCTCGGCGAGAATTGGGAGCGGGTCGCCGAGGCTATTCACCACAACCTGCTCTACGTGTCGATTGCGCTTCTGGCCGCGATTGCGATTTACTATTTCGTGAAGAGGAGAAAACCGAATGTCGCCAAGTCCTGACAGACTGCATGCGTTTATGGGGAAGCTAGTGGGTGATCTGGGCGCGATGATGAGCGTCGGTCCGATGCTGCTGGGAGAGAAACTGGGTCTTTATAAAGCCATGTCGCACGGCCGCCCGATGACGGCTGCCGATCTGGCGAAAGATACCAATACCAACGAGCGCTACGTTCACGAATGGCTCTGCGCGCAAGCCGCCTCCGGTTTCGTGGACTATGACGCGGCCTCGGGCAAATTTTCGATGAATGCGGAACAGGCCATCGCGCTGGGCAATGAAGACAGCCCTTTCTACTTCATGGGCGCGGTGGAAGTGGCGCTGTCCGTTATTCGCGACGAGCCTGCGCTGCTGGAGGCGTTTCGCACCGGCAAAGGCGTCGGCTGGCACGAACATGATGCTTGCCTGTTCCGCGGCACGGAACGATTTTTCCGCCCGGCTACATGCGCCACCTGATCTCAGAGTGGATTCCGGCGCTTCACGGGATCCAGGCGAAGCTCGAAGCCGGGGGACGGGTCGCCGATGTGGGCTGCGGGCACGGAGCGTCGACGATTCTCATGGCGCAGGCCTTCCCGAAGAGCGAATTTCACGGGTTCGACTATCACGGTCCCTCGATTGAGCGCGCACGGAAGTCGGCGGAAGCGGCGGGCGTATCGGATCGGGTGAAGTTCGAAATCGCCTCGGCCAAGGATTTTCCGGGCAAAGACTACACCATGGTGGCGTTCTTCGATTGCCTGCATGACATGGGAGATCCGGTGGGCGCTTCAAAGCACGTCCACTCGACCCTGGCTGACGACGGAGCTTGGATGGTGGTCGAGCCCTTCGCGAACGACAAGCTGGAAGACAACCTGAATCCTATCGGCCGCGTGTTCTATTCGGCCTCGGCGTTCATTTGCACGCCGGCATCGAAGGCGCAGGAAGTGGGCCTCGGCTTGGGCGCGCAGGCCGGCGAAGCGCGTCTCAGCAAAGTGATTACCGAGGGCGGATTCAGCCACATACGGCGAGCCGCGGAAACTCCGTTCAACATTGTCCTCGAAGCTCGCCGATAATCGGCGTCGCATTGTCAGGGGTTTCAGGGCCGTTATTCGACGGCCCGAACTTCCTGAACCGGGGCGTAAAAACTGAGCGAATTTTCTCCTTGTTTCAACACCCGCCATCGCTCGATCCGGCCGTACGATTCGCACAACTTGATACGCGATGAATGCTGAGCGACGACCACCGCCAGCTGTTTTTCGCCTAAAATCGACAACGACCGCTCGTATTCCTTCTCCAGGCTGTAGGGCGGATCGATAAACCAGATGTCCGCCTCGATGGTCGCCAGCACCACCGATGCCCGTCCCTGACGCACTGTCGCACGAGCCTCGATCCCCAGCGATCGCAGATTCTCCCGGATCACCGCGACGGCCGCCCGGGTCTCTTCCACGAACGTCGTCCTCACCGCTCCCCGGCTCAAGGCTTCGATCCCCACTGCCCCCGTTCCGGCGTAGACATCGGCGAAACTTGATCCTTCCAAGCGGGGAGCTAGCACATTGAACAGGGATTCCCGCAGCCGGTCCGGCGTGGGACGCACGTCCATTCCCGGAAGGCTCTTCAGTACCCGGCTCCGAAATTCTCCACCAATCACGCGCATGTCTTCATCCCACCTGCACCAGTCCGTAGCGGCGCTGCCAATGATCGCGAATGAAGGCGACCGCCCGTTTTAACTCATCCTCCGACGGGGGATGCGCGACAAACGTCTGCGCCTCGCTCCGGGCCAATTCCAGAATCTCGGAGTCGCGAATAATGTTGCCGATCCGCAGCGCGGGCATCCCGGATTGCCGGGTCCCGAAAAATTCCCCCGGACCGCGCAACTTCATATCCATCTCGGCGATGTAAAAGCCGTCACTCGAATCCACCAGAGTCCGGATCCGCTCGCGCCCCACATCGTTCAGTTTCCCGGTGACCAGGACGCAGTAGCTCTGTTCACCGCCCCGGCCTACACGTCCCCGTAACTGATGCAACTGAGCCAGCCCGAACCGTTCGGCCTGCTCCACGACCATCACGGTAGCGTTCGGCACGTCGACACCGACCTCGATCACGGTAGTCGCCACGAGAATCTTGGTCGCGCCTTTTTGAAATTTTTCCATGGCGGATTCTTTCGCATCCGTCGGCAGCTTCCCGTGCAGCAGGCCGACAGAAACACTTGGAAACACGATGGTCGATAAATGTTCGTGCATCTTCTGCGCCGCTTTCATCGCCTGCGTCTCGGATTCTTCGATCACGGGGTACACCACGTAGGCCTGCCGTCCCTCATCGATCTGCTGCTTTAGAAAGCTATAAACCTGCTCTATCTTTTCCTCGGTCACATGCCTGGTCACGATGGGCTTGCGGCCCGGGGGAAGCTCGTCGATTACGCTTACATCCAGATCGCCATAAACGGTAAGCGCCAGCGTCCGCGGAATGGGAGTCGCCGTCATCACCAGTACATCCGGGTGCGACCCCTTCTCCATCAGCTTTTGCCGCTGTTCCACTCCGAACCGGTGCTGTTCGTCGACAATCGCGAGGCCTAATTTGTGGAATTCGACATCCGGTTCCAGCAGCGCGTGGGTCCCCACCACCACCTGAGCCAGTCCCGCCGCGGCGATCTTCTTCAACTGCACTTTCTCCCGCGCGGTATTCGATCCCGTCAGCAGAATGGTGGTGTAGTCGAGTTTCTGAAACAGCTTCTTGAAATAGAAAAAATGCTGGGTCGCCAGGATCTCCGTCGGCGCCAGCACGGCCGTCTGATACCCATTTTCAATCGCGATAATGGCCGATTCGGCCGCCACCAGCGTCTTCCCGCTTCCTACATCGCCCTGCAACAGCCGGTACATCGGATGCGGCTCCGACATATCTTTCGCGATCTCGCCCAGCACCCGCTTCTGCGCGCCGGTCGGCTTGAACGGCAGCATTTTCTTGATCTGTTCCCGCACCCGGTCCGTCAACCCGAAGGCGATCCCCGGATGCACCCGAGCCTTAGCCCGCTTCAGCTCAAGCCCGCACTCCAGCCAGAAAAATTCCTCTAAGATTAATCGAAATTGCGCCGGAGATCGAAACGCGTTCAGCAGCCGCAAGTCCGAATCCGCGGGAGGAAAATGCAGCGCGCGAATCGCGGACCACAAATCGGGCAGCTTCAGCCGATCCAGAATATTCGCAGGCAACGCGTCTTCCATCGGCTCCACGGTTTGCAAAATCCGATCGACCAGCGTGCGGAATATCCGCGTTGTCACCTTCCCGGCGGCCTCATAAATCGGCACGACGCGGCCGGTATGCAGCGAAGCGTCGCCCTCTTCCTCGCTCGACAAGATCTCATACTCCGGATGCATCATCGCCAGGTTTCCCGAGTATGAATCGAACTCGATCTTGCCGAACAGCGCGACCTTCTGGCCCATTTCGAACACGTTGGCCAGATATCCGCCATGGAACCATTTCGCATTCAGAAAGGACTTCGACGAGTCTGTGAACGTCGCTGTGAACAGCCCCAGGTTGCGCCGCTGATACCCAGACAGCTTCGTTTGGTAGACCTCCGCCAGCACGGTAGCCATTTCCCCTGGCGCCAGCTCGCGAATGGTCTTCACATTCGACCGATCCTCATAGCGGAAGGGCGCATAGACGAGCAGATCCTCGACGACATTGAGTCCTTTAGCCTCAAGCATCGCTGCTCGCGCCGGCCCGACGCCTTTAACGTACATGAGTGGAGTAGTGCGATCCAAGGTGGAACTAAGAGTTTCGCACGGCCACCGGCCTTAGACCGCGCGGAAGTTGCCCGCTATGATCGCGGCTCGCCTCTCAGTGCCCCGATCTTCAGTCGGACATTTGTAACGAATCAGGAGTCGCCTTTTTGGATCTTCCGCCATTTTCGGAGTCAGCCTGGCGCTTCTTTCTTGAGAACGCTCGCCGCGTTGATAATAGAACCATGTTTGCACGAACGGTGGCCCTGTTCCTACTCGCTTGTTCGGCACGAGCGACATCCGCCTCGGATGAGAGCTGGAAGAATCTCAGCTATACGAACAAGGAATCTAGGTATAGTGTCGCGCTCCGCGACGGGCGGTGCGTATCCGGGCTAATCAACTTGTACGACGACCGGAGCATAACACTCGAATCCATAAGACTGGACAGAAAGAATGTGCTGCGCGTTGGCGACGGATCGCAACTAACAGATCACGATCCCATTTACAGTGGACGTAGTTCGTGGTCCGACCTGCAAGCGAGCGAACCAAATAAATACGAGTACATCGCAACTCGATCTGAAACGCGGGGAGACCCGGAAGTGCCGCAAGTTCAGCGCGACCGGCGAGGGAGCAACGTGCGATGGCTCGCGAGTTACAAAACCCGAAGTGGCTCGCGGCTACTATTCAGACTGGCACCTGCCAGCGAATGGGAGCAGTACGCCGCGCGAGAAAGTGTGCCACTGCTTGCGCCGCGTACGTGGTTCAACCTCGCCTTCTTTCCAGGATCAAGATCCTACTCTACGACGTAACCTTGCCCGAGGAGGATATGAAAGTCGAGTGTACAGTCCGGTGAGGCTCCACGCCACTAAACCGGATTGATATCGCGTCGCGCAATCCAAGACGGGAGCGGCAACATTCGTGTCCGCTGCGCGATGCCAGCATCGCGCCACCCATGGCACAGGGCTTTTGCCCAGGCCGAAACGTACTTCATAGTACAATTAGCGACCATATAACCAGATGACTCTAAGCGAAGGTCTTGCCCCGATCGTCCTTCCCGACCCGGATGGTAACCGGATCCGCCTCGGCTCGCTCTGGGAACATCAGCCTGCGATCGTCGTCTTCCTCCGCCACTATGGTTGAATCTTCTGCCGCGAGCACGCCGCGCAGTTGCGCGGACACGAGGCCGATTTCAAATCGCAAGGCGCTACTCTGGCCGCTATTGGATTAGCTGACGCCAATTACGCCCGCATGTTCCGCGAAGACACCGACATCAAATTCCCTCTCCTGATCGACGAAAACCGCCAGGCCTACCAAGCCGCCGGACTCCGCACCGCCAATGTCCTCCACATCCTCCGCTCCGAAAACGCCGCCGCCCGCGCACGAGCTCGCAAGGCCGGGCATAACCAGCACAAGCTGGGAAAGAATCCTTTCCAGCTCGGCGGATCTTTTATCTTCGGCCCCGGCAATATCGACCGGTTCGCGCACGTAAGCCAGACCTTCGGCGACAACGCGACTCCGGCCACTCTGCTGGCCGCGCTAAAATAGCGGTTCATGTCACATCTTCTAGCCGGAAAGACCGTGCTTATCTTAGGCATTGCCAATAAGTGGAGCCTGGCCTACGCGATCGCGCAAGCCTTCCGGCGCGAAGGCGCCAACCTGATCGTTACCTATCAAGGCGAGCGCCTTAAGAAACCCGTGGAAGATCTGGCCGCCGAACTCGGACCCGCCGCTGCCATCGAATGCGACGTGACCAAAGACGCCGACCTCGAAAATCTCAGATCCGTCGGCCGTCTTGATGCAGTTGTTCACAGTATCGCTTTCGCGAATCGCGAGGATCTGGAAAAACCTTTCGTCGAAACTTCCCGCGCCGGCTATCTATTGGCTCAGGAAATCAGCTCATATTCGATGGTAGCCGTCGCTAAAGCCACCGCTCCTCTGATGACCGAGGGCGGCGCGATGATCACCCTGACCTACCTGGGCTCCACACGCGTCCTAACGAATTACAACGTGATGGGAGTAGCCAAAGCGAGCCTGGAGGCCGCGGTCCGCTATCTTGCCAGCGAGCTAGGCCCGAGCCGCATCCGCGTCAACGCGATCTCCGCCGGTCCCGTGAAAACCGCCTCCGCCCGCGGCATCAAGGATTTCACCAAGATCCTGACTCACGTAGCCGAGCGAGCCCCCTTCCGCCGCAACACCGACCCCGCCGAAGTAGCCGATGCCGCCGTCTTCCTGGCGAGCGATCTGGGCCGAGGCGTAACCGGCGATGTCCTCTTCGTCGATTCCGGCTTCCATTTAATGGGCCTTTAGCCTATTACTTCACCAGCGGCTCGATAATCTTCGACAGGACATCCGCCTTCGATTCATCTCTCTCCAGGTGAGGAAATTTCTCGCCGCCACGATACTCGACTCGATGCACGCTATAGTATTCCCCGCTCTTGATCAACAAATCCATCGCCGTCGAATCCTTGGCCGTCTTCTGCACCGCCTCACGTAAGATGGTCGGCGTGAACGCCCGATTATCCACCGCGACCACCTTCGCCGAAGGAGCGATTCCCGCGACTTGCGCGGCCCTCCCACCGCGACGTCCTCCACGGTTCCGTCGTCTTTCACCACCATTCCGATTGAGTAACTAAAATCGAAATTCTTTCGCTCATCTTCAAACACCCGCCAGATCGACGACGGAGTCGAGTTGTACACCAACTTCCACCCGCCTCCTTCGATCCCGCCCATCGGCGCACGCGGCTGAACATCGCGAACCCGCTCATGCAGAAACCCGGTCCAATCGTAAGGCTGGACCGTATTCAACGCTGCCACCACGTCTTCGAACGTGTAAGGCTTAAGCGCCGGAGCCCCGCCGGGCCCCCCATGGAATAGGCGGCAAAAATCCGTCAACGATTTCGCGCCATTACTCAAACGGCGGATCGTTACATCCGCATCCAACCAGATCAGCGTGCCTTCATCGTAATAATCCACGCCTCTCCGATACTCCGAGTAATCCTCGCGAGCCTCATACAACAACTGCGCCGCGATCGCCGTATCCTCCAGCGGTCTCCACTTCCGCCCCGCCTTTCGATCCAGAGCCGCCGCCGTCATTGCCAGCTTCTCGCGAAATTCTTCCGGAGTGAATAATCCCGTCCGCGGCGTTAGAATCTCGCCCAGATACTGCGTCAGTCCCTCATACACCCACAGCAGATCGCCCTTCATCGGCTCCGAATAATCCGGCGTCGCCAGGCCCGCCGGACGCCGGTATTTCCCATTCCATGAATGCACGAATTCATGCGGCAGAAGATCCGCATTCGCCTTCGCCTCGGTCTCATCCACTAGCCCGCGCTCCCGGACGCGATCGTCGCTCGACTCGTGATGCTCCAGGCCGAAGCTCGCCACGTGATCGCTCAGGGTGTATAAGAAGTGATAGCTCCGGTAGTGCCGCGACCCGAACAGCGCCCCAGCCTCCGTCACCAGTTTCTTGTAGTGCTCGATCTGCTCCGGCGTAATCTCCACGGCGCGATCCGAATCGCCGGCTAAATGCAGGTAGTGGACAATCGACCCGTCGCGACCCAGTTCCACCGTTCGATAATGCTTGCCCGTCGATACCGGCGAATCGATCAGCGTAGTCAGAGACGACGGCTGAAACTCGATCGAATTCCCACTCTCATGTGCAATCGGCAAAGCCGTTCCGTATCTCCACGCATCCGGCACCTTCAGCGAAGCCTGAAACTTCAGCGAATCCGAGGACGCACCTTCCGGATAAAGTAAGAATTGATTCCAGCTCAGTACCGCGAGCTCCGTGGTAGCCGAAGCTCCCGAAGAAAATCCCGAGGTCTCCGGCGGCGAGATCTGATCGAAGGCGACGTCCAGCGACGACGCGCCCGCCGGCACCGTCACATGGAACGCATACATATTCACCGAGTCGCGAGTCCACGGAATCGTCTGGCCGCCTGCGGTTATTTTCAGGCCCACCATATCGATCACCGGACCCGTCGGCCCATGTTCCCCCGGAATCCATTCCGGATACAGCAGCGTCATCGGGCCTGGCTTCGCCGGAATCGTCAGCCGCACATGCATCAGCCGCCGCGGAGCATCGGTAGCATCCAGCGCAATCTTAATCTCCTGCCCAAACGCGCAAGAGCACAGCACCGCGAAAATCCAAGTCCGCATCACTTATTCCAACTCCCGGTAATAAAAAATCAAGTCCGTAGCCGGAGGAGCCGCCCCCAACTGCCGCAGCATCGCCATCACCTGCCCCCGATGCAGCGTCCCATGATTCACCACGTGCATCACGATCTGATGCAGCACCGTCGAATACGGAGTCCCATTCATCGCCTTGTATGAAACGACGCGCCCCAGATCCGCATCCGTCAACAGCGCCGCCCATTCCTCCCAGCGCTGCATCAATGCAGGCCACTCCGCCCCCATCGACTCATGCGCGGGAGCCTCCGACTTCGGCGGCATCTCCGTATCCGTGATCCTCGACAGCCAGATCATGTCCGCCCACATTACGTGCCGCAGCGTTCCCGCGATGTCGCGATTGGGCACGTTCAGATCGCGATACCGCTGCTCCTCGGTCAGCGCCAATACCGAATCCAGCAGCCTCCGCGACGCCCACGACGAGTAACCCACGTGGGTTCGAACTTCGTCCGCGGTCATCGCAGCAACCACGCCCTCATCGTGCGCGAAACTAGATCCGACGCATCCTGCTGCACGAAGTGCGAGGCTCCCGGAATCGTCACCAGCGTCAGGTCCTTGCCCATCCAATCCCAAGTATTATTCAACGCACCCGACAACAGCGCCGTATCGCCCAATCCGTGGAACATCAGCACGGACATCTGCGTCTTCACCACCGGCGATGTGTCTTCCTGATACGGCTCCCGCGGATAATTGGCCTTGTAGTAATTCAGCATCGCCTCGAAGTCTGACCTCTTAAACGCCTCCACATACTTCGCGCGAGCCGCCGGATCCTTTACCCAGAAGGCCAGCCCCTCCGCCGTCACCTTCGAAGCCGCATCGGCCTGCTGGAAGTTCCGCGCATACTGGCTATTCTTCTGCTGCTCCGGATTATGCGCCAATTCCCGGCTCAACCCGCGAGGATGCGGCAAATTCAGAATGATCAACTTGTCCGTCATCTGCGGCAGATTCAGCGCGAACTGCCACGCCACCATCCCGCCCCAATCGTGCCCGACGATAATCGCCTTGTCCTTACCCAGCGACTTGATCACCGCCGCCACGTCGCCCACCAGGAACTTCACGCTGTAATTCTCGACTCCCTTGGGCTTATCGCTCAAGTTGTACCCGCGCTGATCGATCGCGACGCATTGAAACTTATCCGACAGCGCCTCCATCTGATCCCGCCAGGTGTACCAAAAATCCGGAAACCCGTGGATCATCACGATCAGGGGGCCGCTTCCCAAGCTCGCGTAATGAATTTTCACGCCGTTCGAATCGGCGTAGCCGTTCGTGACGCGCGATTCTATATCCGAGCCATAAACGGCGGTCAAGGCCGCCAGAGCGAGCAAGGTTGTACGCATATAGGCCAGTATAGTCACCCTTGCTACATTAGATAGGATGCCCATCGACACCGCTGCCGTCCGCACCGGAGAGGAGCTGAATCTCAAATCCTTAGCTGATCACCTGCGCGGAAAAATCGACGGCGTCGACAGCGGCATCGAGGTAGCCCAATTCCCCGGCGGCCACTCCAACCTCACGTATTTACTCCGCATCGCCAATAAAGAATACGTGCTTCGCCGAGCCCCTCTAGGCCCCGTAGCCCCCAAAGCCCACGACATGGTTCGCGAATACCGCATCCTCCATGCCGTCCATCCCCACTTCCCGCCCGCGCCGGAAGTCTATCTCCTTTGCGAGGACCCGCAAGTCATCGGAGCCCCCTTCTTCCTGATGGAACGACGTCAGGGAATCATTCTGCGCACCCAGATCCCCCCTGAAGTTTCCGTCCACGAGAATTATCCGGCCCGCGTCAGCCGAGCCTTCGTCGACTGCCTGATCCAGCTCCACGCCGTGGACGTCGAAGCGGACGGCCTCACCTCTTTGGGCAAGCCCGAAGGCTTCGTGGCGCGCCAAGTAAAAGGCTGGTCCGACCGTTGGGACCGCGCCCGTACTGAGCCGAGCCCAGAGATGGATCGCGTCATGACCTGGCTGGCCGCGTCCATCCCGCTCTCCGGTCCGCCCACGCTGGTCCATAACGATTTCAAGCTAGACAATGTAATGCTGGATGCCCGCACGCCGGACCGTATTGAAGCCGTCCTTGATTGGGAAATGACGACGGTCGGCGACCCGCTGTGCGACCTCGGCCTCACCCTGTGCTACTGGAGTTCTGCGCTGATCCCCGGTACGTCTCTTGAAGCCGTAACCACCGGCCCCGGCTGGTGGACTCGCGATCAGTTTGTCGCGCACTATACCGAAAAGACCGGGCGCGACGTCTCCGCACTCCCTTGGCACGAAGTATTCGGCGTTTTCAAACTAGCCGCCATCCTGCAACAGATTTATTATCGATTTTTCAAAGGCCAGACGACCGACGAACGCTTTCGCCATTTCGACCAGCGCGTAAAAGCCCTAACTGAACGCGCGGCCGAAATGATGGAGCGAATCGCTTGAGCGTTCTCTATTTGGTCCGCCACGGGCAGGCTGGCACGCGCGAGAATTACGATTCGCTCTCCGATCTGGGCCGCAAGCAAGCCCAGCTTCTAGGCGAGCATTTCGCTCAACAAAATCTTCACTTCGATGCCGTCTATTCCGGCTCACTGAAGCGCCAGCAGGCCACTGCCGCAGCCGCTCTTCCGGGAGCCGAAGTCATCGTGGACCCTGGCTGGAACGAGTTCGACCTGGCCCAAGTCTACGCTGAATACGCCCCCCGCTTAGCTGAGGACGACGTGGAATTCAGCCGCCACTTCGACGAAATGCAAGTTGCCGTCCTCGAGAGCCGCGGAGTCCACCACGCCCCTATCCATCGCCGCTGGAACGACTGCGACAAGCAAGTGGTCCGAGCCTGGGTCGAGAGCCGTTACGAATACTCCGGCGAAACGTGGCCAACTTTCGTGTCAAGAATTCGAGGCGCTCTAAAACGCACGGTTCGCGAAGAAGGCACCGCGGTCGTTTTCACTTCAGCCACTCCAATCGGCATCTGCGCCGCTCAGACTTTAGACGTGGAAGACACCAGGGCGATGTGGCTAGCCGGGGTCCTTTTCAATGGATCTTTCTCCTCCCTTCGCATCCGAGGGGAAGAAATCCGTCTCTTCAGCTTCAACAACTCTCCCCACTTGAACCACCCCGACCTCCGCACGTTCCGCTAATACTCCCGGGAGCGATTCCCCAAAACACAACTGGATTGCGGGATCGAGTAAGATGACCGTTAATGAACTTCGACCACACCCCGAAAGTCGCCGCCCTGCAGCAGCGCGTCTCCGCGTTCATGGATGAGCATATTTATCCCAACGAAAACACTTACTACGCTCAGATCGCCGAGGATCGTTGGCGACCTGTCCCTGTCATTGAACAGTTGAAACCCAAGGCTCGCGAGGCCGGTCTGTGGAATCTTTTTCTCCCCGAATCCGAGCATGGCGCCGGTCTCACCAACCTCGAATATGCTCCGCTCTGCGAAATCATGGGCCGCTCGCCGATGGCTCCCGAAGTTTTCAACTGTTCCGCCCCCGACACGGGCAATATGGAAGTGCTGGCGCGCTACGGCAGCAAGGAACATCAGGAGCGATGGCTGAAACCCTTACTGGCAGGCGAAATTCGATCCTGTTTCAGCATGACCGAAAAAGACGTGGCCTCCTCCGACGCAACTAATATCCAGTCGAGCATCGCTCGCGACGGCGACGATTACGTCATCAACGGCCGCAAGTGGTGGTCCTCCGGAGCCGGCGATTCCCGCTGCAAGATCTCCATTTTCATGGGCAAAACTGATCCGAATGCTCCCAAACATAAGCAACAGTCGATGATTTTGGTCCCCCTCGACACTCCCGGCGTAAAAATCGACCGGATGCTGAGCGTCTTCGGCTACGACCACGCCCCCCACGGCCACGCCGAGATGACTTTCACCAACGTGCGCGTCCCCGCCACGAATATTCTTCTCGGCGAAGGCCGCGGCTTCGAGATCGCGCAAGGCCGCCTGGGACCCGGCCGAATCCATCACTGCATGCGCCTGGTCGGCCAAGCCGAACGAGCTTTAGAAGCCACCTGCCGCCGCGTCAGTTCCCGCGTTGCCTTCGGTCAAAAGATCTCCGAGATGGGAGCCATGCGCGCCACCATCGCGCAATCCAGAATGGAAATCGAGCAGACCCGCCTTCTGGTCCTCAAGGCCGCCCACATGATGGACACGGTGGGGAACAAAGCCGCCCGCGCTGAAATCGCCATGATCAAAGTGATTGCGCCCAACATGGCGTTGCGCGTCATCGACCGCGCGATCCAAGCCCACGGCGCCGCCGGCGTCTGCCAGGATTTCGAGCTCGCCGCCATGTGGGCTAATTCCCGCACGCTGCGTTTGGCCGATGGTCCCGACGAAGTGCACGCCGAAGCGGTCGCTAAAATCGAACTAGCCAAGCACGCATGAGTACGTTGACCGTAGTGCGCCACGCCCAGGCGCGCCCGTTCGAAGCCGATCCCGACCGCCTGTCGGAGCTCGGCGAACAGCAAGCCCGCGCGCTCGCCGCCTACTGGAAAGGCGTAAAATTCGACGAAATCTGGTGCGGATCGCTCAAGCGCCACTGCCAAACCGCGGCGTTAGCATTAGAACAATCCCCCAACATCTGCGACGACTTCAACGAATACGACGTCGCCGGAGTCCTGAAAACTTATCCGCCGCCGAGTTCCTTCTCCGACAATCGAGCCTTTCAGAAAGTCTTCGAAGTAGCGATGCGCAAATGGGTCGGCGGCGAAACTGGCGAAGCCGAATCCTGGACCGCTTTCCGCGACCGCGTCCTCAACGGCCTCCGCAAAATTCAGCAAGGCCCGTCGAATCGCAAAGTAGCTCTCTTCACGTCCGGCGGACCCATCGGCGTCCTGGTCCAAACCGCGTTAGGCGCGCCCGCCCAAAGTTTTCTCGAAGTGAACTGGCGTGTCCGAAACTGCTCCATCAGCGAGTTCGTCTTCAACGCGGACCGCCTCTCGCTCGATTCCTTTAACGCGATCCCCCACCTGTCTGATGAACGGATCCGGACGTTTCGTTAGGCACTACGTTCACCATAATCCGCGACCCCGCGCTCTTCGAGTGATACACACGCTCGGTGGCTTTCTTGAAATCCGAAGCCTTCGCGTTATAAATATTTGGCACGAAGGTCTGCGGATTCCGGTCCGCCAGCGGAAACCATGAGCTCTGGATCTGCACCATGATCCGATGCCCCTGCCGGAAAGTATGATAAATGTCCGGCATTACATATTCGATCTTTTCCGTCTTCCCCGCCGTGAACGCCTCGGGAGCTGAAAAGCTATTCCGGAACCGGCCGCGGAACAACTCTCCGCGCACCAGTTGCTGATATCCGCCCATGCGAATTCCCGCCGGATTAGGATTATTATCCGGATAATCGTCCGGATAAACGTCAATCAGCTTTACCACGAAATCCGAATCCGTCCCCGATGTCGAAACAAACAGGCTGGGCTTCAACGGTCCGGCGAGCGTGACGTCATGATCCAGAGCCTCGCTCTGATAAACCAGCACATCCGGCCGTGACGCCGCGAACCGCTGATCCTCCGTCATATGCTCCCGAGTCATACCAGAAGCCTGTTCCGCGATATACGGCACCGGCTTGTCGGGATCGCTTACGTACTCATCGAATCCGTCCTCAGCGGGCGCATCGAACGATAGTTTTCCTCCCGCATGCAAATAGATCGAAGCCGCCTGCGCGTTCTTCGGAGGCCACGCGTCATGTTTATGCCAGACATTCTTACCGGTTTCAAATACATAAGCCTCCGGTAATTTCTCATCTCCTTTCCCCTTCAAATAATGATTGAAGAACGGAAATTCGATATTCTCCTGATAAAACGGCGAAGTCTTCGACCCGAAATGCACGTTCCCCAGTGACTCGCCATCCCCGCGCGACCATCCGCCGTGAAACCATGGACCCATCACCAGGGTATTATTCGCTCCGGGACTCTGGGCTTCAATCGACTTATAAACATTTAGCGCGCCGAACAAATCTTCCGCATCGAACCATCCTCCCACCGTCATCACGGCGGGCTTGATATTTTTCAGATGCGGCCGCAGATTACGGGCCTGCCAGAACTCGTCGTAGTTGGGATGCTGCATCATCTCATTCCAGAACGCGACATCGTTCTTGTAGTACTTCTCATTCACATTAGCCAGCGGTCCGATCCGCAAGAAGAACGTGTAAGCATCCACCCAATTCGGATTCGCAGGCTTGGCGGGCCCCGGAATCACCGGCACCGGCCAGCGGCAGGCCGAATCCATCGAAGAATCGATAAGCGTGCGGCAAATACAGCGCGCCATTGTGATGAAAATCATCACCGATGAACCAGTCCGAAATCGGCGCCTGCGGAGAAGCCGCCTTCAACGCCGGATGCGCATCGATCACTCCGGCGGCGGTATAAAATCCTGGATAGGAGATCCCCCACATCCCCACGTTCCCGTTATTATTCGCGATATTTTTCACCAGCCAGTCGATGGTGTCGTAAGTATCCGACGCCTCATCGACATCCTGCGGCCCGCGCTTATTATCCAGATGCGGTGTCATATCGCGAAACACGCCTTCGCTCATATTCCGTCCGCGGACATCCTGGTACACGAAAATAAACTTCTCTTTCCCGAACTTTTCGCTGGGACCCAGGTTATTTCTAAAATTGTCGATTCCATACGGCGCCACACTATAGGGCGTGCGGTCGAACATGATCGGCCATTTCTCCGAATCGTCTTTGGGTACGTAAATCGACGTGAACAGCTTCTTCCCATCGCGCATCGCGATCTGCACCTCGTACTTGGTGTAGTTCGCCTTGATAAACTCGACACCCTGCCCGAACAGAGCAGATGCGGCCAGCATCAACAGTGTGAATGATCTCATTTAATCTCCCCCAGCAGCTCTTTGACGGCCGCATCCAGCTGCGAATCCCGGCCTGTATACGATTCCCCAATCGGTCGCGTTACGGCGATATCCACCGGCCGTGGATTTCCTTCCATCTTCTTTCCGTCCGCGCCCACTACCAGCGTGCCTGGCATCCGCATCACCGTGCCGTCGACCAGGTCCATTCCGCCCGTGTAAATGATCCACCCCGCCGTTGGCTCGCCGACCACCTTACCCAGCTTCAACGTTCGATACCCTTCGGTAAAATCCTCGGCATCGGAAAGTGAATGCTGATTCACCACCAGAATCGTCGGCAATTCCAGCGACCTTTGGCCCAGCGTGGTGCGTGCCGGCGCCGCTGGTCCTCCGCGATTCGTCATCGTCATATACGGCCGCCGCGACAGAACATCCAGCGCGATCGCATTCACAAATCCGCCGTTGTTATTTCGAATGTCGATCACGACTCCCGACTTCGAGCGATTCTCCGCATCCAAATCGAGATACAACTGCGTGAGCGCGCCCTCCGACATATCCTTTATATGGACGTAGCCCAGCTTGCCGCCGCTGATCTTGGCGACATAGGCGCGATTGTCCTCCACCCACTTGCGATAAATCTCATCCGCAAGCGACCCTAC
>CAVPKR010000142.1:0-26784 GCA_963705675.1 Terriglobia bacterium | reverse complement strand
TTTCGCGGCGGCGAAGCTGACTTCGGGGACATCGTCCACGAGGGCGGTTTGCAAGGCGGGGACGGTCTTTTTATCTTTGACATCGACCAGGCTGGTGATGGCGGCCAGGCGGACTTCGACATCCTTGTCGTCGAGCATGCCGGTTAATTCGGAGAGATAAGGCTCGCGCGGGCCGACTAATCCGAGGGCCTCTACGGCCTGCTTCCGGGTATCGGGGTTCTTGTCTTTAAGCGAATCTTCGAGCAGGGTTTTCGCCCGATCGGCGTCGGGGGGCTGCGCGAAGAGTGTGGCACTAGAGGCAATCAGGGCGAAGAAGAAGAAACATCGCATGCGACCGGATCGTACCACAGGCGGGCTCCGGCTGGCGACGAAACAATTCCTGGCGGGGAGAGTCCCTTTCCTAAAGAGGGATTGTGAAGACGTTCGAAGTGGTTCGCGCGTGGGGGAAGATTCTCAAGGGCGAGCGGCCTTCACTTTCGATCGAGATTACACGGGAATGTCCACTGCGGTGCCCGGGATGTTACGCGTATGACGATCATCATCTGGGGCGGGGGCGCGACGTTACGCGGGTTGCGAGACCTGAAGGGTCAGGCGCTGATCGACGGGGTGGTGAAGCTGGTGGATCGTGCGCGGCCGCAGCACTTGTCGATTGTGGGCGGCGATCCGCTGGTGCGGTACCGGGAGCTGGAGGCGCTGATTCCGATGCTGCTAGGGCGAGGGATCTACGTGCAGGTGGTGACCAGCGCGTTCCGCGCTCTGCCGAACGGCTGGGGGGGGTTGAAGGGATTGAACGTGGTGGTGTCGATCGACGGGCTGAGGCCGGAGCACGATGTTCGGCGAGCGCCGGCGACTTACGATCGAATCCTGAAGAACATCGCGGGGCAGGGGGTGACGGTTCACTGTACGATCACCGGCCAGATGATGAAGCGGCCGGGGTATCTTCAGGAATTTCTGGAGTTCTGGACGCCGCGAGCAGAGATCCGCAAAGTATGGTTCAGCTTGTTCACTCCACAGGTCGGCGATCAACTGGAGGAAATCCTGCGGCCGGAGGAACGGTGGCGGGCGATCGAGGAGCTGGCGGAGTTGCGAAAGAGATTTCCGAAGCTGGACATGCCGGAGGGTTTGATCCGGCAGTTTGCGAAGCCGCCGCATGGTCCCGGAGAATGCGTGTTTGCGCTGACGACGGAGACGGTATCGGCCGACCTTTCAACGAAGATCGTTCCGTGCCAATTCGGGGGGAATCCGGATTGCAGCTCGTGCGGGTGTATTGCGTCGATGGCGCTGGCGGCGGTGGCGGCGCACAAATTGGCGGGCTTGATTCCGGTGGGGGCGCTCTTTAGGGCGTCGATCAAGATTGGACGTTTACGGGCGAAGGCGAATCCGATGGTTCCCTTTCATGTTTTGCCGCAGTGAGGGGCTGCTTCGGGGAAACCTGTCCGAAAAAGGCGACAGACCGCTCTGTGTGTTAGCGCGGCGGTGGGGAGTTGTTGATACGGGTGGAGGTTGCGCGAGGGGCAAGGAAATGTCGGGGGTTGTTGAAAAAGGGGACAGACCGCTCTGTCCGCTGAGGTGGGTTCGGCGGAGTGGAGATGTTGTGGGCCTTGGGACAGAGTGGTCAGTCCCCTTTTTGCGGGCGGGTTGTTGGTAGGAGTGGAGATCGGGGGTTGTCTAAAAAGGGGACAGACCGCTCTGTCCGCTGGGGTGGGTTCGGCGGAGTGGAGATGTCGTGGGCCCTGGGACAGAGTGGTCAGTCCCCTTTTGCGGATAGCAGTAAGCGCATCTCGTTGGTGGGGGTGAAGCCCAAGTGTTCGTAGAGAGAGCGGCCTTGGTCGCTGGCGTGGAGGATTACGGCTGCGATTGCGTTTTGGCGGCACCAGTCGAGAGAGGCGTCCATTAAGCGGCGGGCGATTCCTTGGCGGCGGTGAGATGGGGCGGTGTAGACGTTCAGAATATTGCCGCGGGGCGCGCCGGGACCGATCAGGTGGGGCGGCCAATCCATTAGCCAGAGTCCCAGACCTGCGACGATGCGGTCTGGTGGATCGACGGCGACCCAGGCCAGGTATTCACGCGAGGTCATCTTGCTCTGCAGCCAGGGACGAAAGGCCGCGGTCATTGAATCTAGCGCTGCCGGGTCGCGATATCCCATTTCGAGAAACATGGCTCGGCGATGCTCGATGAGGGACTCGGCGTCGTCTGGTGTCGCTCGGCGGATGGAGACCAGGAATTAACCTCGCAATTCCACGTGGGTCTGGAGATAACTTAGGACTTCGGCTCGGGACAGGACGCCTTCCAGATGACCGGCGGAAACTACGGGGACCTGGTTCAGGTCGTCGCGGCTCATCATTTCCAGGGCGCTGGCGAGAGGGGCATCGGGGGCTACGGAGCGGACGTCCTCCAACGGGCGCATGACGTCGTGGAGAGTGGTGAAGGGCCATTTGGCGCGGTCGATTTGTTTGATCTCATTGGGGGTGATCAGACCGGTCATTTCGCCTTTCTCGACGACAATGAAGCAACGCTTGCCGGTGCGAAGAAGCTCGTGTTCCACAAAATTCTGGAGATTCAGCCAGCCGTCGACGGTGGGACAATCTTTGCTCATCACGTCGGCTACGCGAACGCCTTCGAGGGCGTGGGTCAAGCCGACTCTGACGTAACTTTCGCGCGAGGCTTGCAGGAGAAACCAGCCGATGAAGGCGATCCACAGGCCGCCGATGCCCGCGCCGGCGAAAACGCGAAAGATTCCCAGGGCGATGAAGATGAATGCCACGGCCTGCCCTGCACGTGCGGCTAGCTGGGTGGAACGATCGGCATTGCCGGTCCTCCACCAGATGATGGCGCGGAGGACACGGCCGCCGTCGAGAGGATATCCAGGAATCAGATTGAACGCGGCCAGCGAGCAATTGATATATCCGAGCCAGAGGAGCATCGCCATCCAGGGGTTGGTGGACGCGCCTCCGATGGTGTAGGCGGCCAGGAGGCAGATTCCTCCGATGGCGGCGCTGGTCAGCGGACCGACGAAGGCCATCCAGAATTCGAGGCTTGCGCTGGTAGGATTTTTTTCGATTTGTGATACGCCGCCTAGGGCGAACAGGGTGATCTCTTTCACCGGGAGGCCGTTGCGGGTGGCCACTACGGAATGCGCCAGCTCATGCAGGAGCAGAGAGACGAAAAACAAGAGCGCGGTCGCGATGGCCATGGTCAGGATCACGCCGTCGCCCCATTCGGGGTTCGAGGCGTGAAATTGGGAGTATAGCGAGGATACGATCAGGAGGGCGATCAGGAACCAGCTATAGTGCAGGCCGATATCGATGCCGAAGACCTTGCCGAGCCGGATTTGAGATCGCACGTTGGTATCTCCTGTTACTAGCTTAGCTCTTGCCTATGCTATCCACGTATAATCGGGCAGCACTAAATCCGTGTCTCTCTTGGGTAGCGGCCCCGCGAGTGCGAGCCGCCAGCGGTCCAACCTTAAATCGCTTCGCGTGACGCCCGCCATGGCAGCGGGGATCGTCTATCGCCTTTGGAGCGTACGGGAGCTTCTGGAAGCGAATTGATAGGATTATGATCATGCGATTCAGTAAGGGTCCCAAATCCGCAATAGCCGGTTTCGTTGCGTTTTGGGTCGGTGTTGGATGGGCAGCCTTACACGAGCATCTGAACAAGTGTACCTATCCGCCGGGATGGATCATTGACCACGAACTCTATCAACCAGCCGCAATCCTTGCCAAGGCCGGGATCCTAGTTTTTCTCGTCGCAGGTATTGGCTCAATGATCTTCTGGGCCTCCCGGGTTATTGCGAAGAGGATTATACGGGGAACACACAATTAGCGCACTACCTATAATCGGGGCTCGGATGATTTATGCGATTTTCGCTCTTCTAGTTGGGCAAGACGGCGGCGGCGATTTGCGCGGGGTGGTGCGAACTCCTGCCGGCGTCGCTGCGGGTGGGGCCGCTGTGTCGCTGCACCGGGTGGAAGATAACGCGGATCAGTCTGTTGTTGCGGGCGCGGATGGCACTTTTAGAATCGGGGACGCGCGTCCTGGCCATTATCAGTTGACGGCGGCGAAGGACGGATTCAGCAAATCGGCTACGACTGCGGTGGAACTGGCGCCGGGGCAATCGCTGGACCTGGTCCTTACGCTTGGGCTTCCGGTTAAGCCGGGCGGGTTTTTCAAACGGCTGGGACGGGCTTACCGGGAGGATTGGAATCCGGCGCCTGCAAGCGGACCTGAGCCGCCGCGACGCGGGTTGCCGTCGCCACTGAATTCGCCGCCGTTTCCTAATTCGGATTGGTCGTATGGAGGGGCTCCCGATATAGGCGCTCCGGACACCAACGTTCCGCCTCTGATGGCCGCGCTATATGCGGGGGCGAACGGCAAGGCTTGGGAGGATAGCCGGATCAAGATTTATGGATGGCTGGAGGGCAGCCTGAATCTGAGCACGTCGGAGCATTCGAATCTGCCGACGGCTTACGATATTTTTCCGAATCGGGTGGAGCTGGACCAGGCGGTGTTGTATGTCGAACGGCTTCCGGACACGGTGCAGACGGATCACGTGGACTGGGGATTTCATTTGAGCGGGCTATACGGAACGAGCTATCGCTTCACTACGAATGAAGGCTATTTCAGCCAGCAACTGCTGAAGGAGCATCGGCAGTATGGGTTCGATCCGGTGCTGGAGTATGTCGACTTGTACATCCCGCAGGTGGCGCAGGGATTGAATATACGAGTGGGACGCTTCATCTCTGTGCCGGGGATCGAGGCGCAACTGGCGCCTAATAATTACGTCTATACGCATTCGCTGCTGTACAGTGTCGATCCGTTCACGGATACCGGGATCATCGGTACGGTGAAGCTGAACGATCATTGGCTGGTGCAATTGGGGCTGACCGCCAGCCACGATGTCGCGCCCTGGAGCAAGGACGTGCGGGCCGCGGCGACGGCGTGCGTCAGCTACACGTCGGCCAAGGGGAACGATAATTTCTACCCGTGTATCAATGGGATCAACCGGGGGGAGTACGGGTTCAACAATCTTCAAATGTTCGATCTCACTTGGTATCACAAGTTCAATTCGACCTGGCATATGGCGGCTGAGTCCTGGTACATGTACGAGAAGGATGTCCCGAGTGTGGGCGGTCCCGTGCCGATCGAGTTAGGAAGCAATGGGGCGTTCTGCGCCGCCGGCCAAGTGCGATGCTTCGCCCCGGAATGGGCGGCGGTGCATTATCTCGAAAAGCAGTTGTCGAACCAGAACTATATCACCCTCCGGACGGATTTTCTCGACGATTTGAGGGGCCAGCGCACGGGGTATAAGACTCGATACGCGGAGGAGACTTTGATGTGGGGACATTGGGTGGGAAGCACGGTCCTGTTACGGCCGGAGATCCGCTTCGACCGGTCTTTCGACCTGCGGGCTTATGACTTCGGGACTCGATGGAACCAGTTCCAACTGGCCATGGACGTGATCTTTAAATTCTGAAATGATAGTTCGACCATGGATAGCGCGCGGTGGGACCGGATCCAGGCATTGTTCCACGACGCGGCCGATCTTCCGGGCGACGAGCGGCACGCGTTTCTGACATCGGCCTGCGGCGAGGACCGCGAGTTGATGGCTGACGTGCTGGTCCTGATCGAAGAAGACACCCAGGGATTTCCGCTGCTGGACGGAGGCGTCGCGCGGATCTCTCATCAGATTTTCCATGGTGTGGCGGCTCCGGCGCAGTTGGGACGCTACCGGATCAAGTCACTGCTGGGGGAAGGCGGGATGGGGGTGGTGTATCTCGCCGAACGCGACGACCTGGGCCATTTGGTGGCGATCAAGGTTCTGCGGGATGCGTGGATGTCCCCGGCGCGGCGGGAGCGATTCGCCAGCGAGCAGAGAACGCTAGCGCAGTTGAATCATCCATCGATCGCGCGGCTGTACGATGCCGATGCGTTGCCGGACGGGACGCCGTGGTTCGTGATGGAGTACGTCGAAGGCGTACCGTTAACGGAATATTGCGCGCGGCAGGCCTGCTCGATCGAGGCGCGGCTGAGGTTGTTTCGGGACGTCTGTGAAGCGGTGCAGCACGCGCATTTGCATGCGGTGATTCATCGGGATCTGAAGCCGTCGAACATTTTAGTCCGCGCGGATGGAGATGTACGGCTGCTGGATTTCGGGATCGCGAAACAACTGGATCGGTTTGACGCGCCGGTGGATCAGACGCGGACGGGATTGAGGCTGATGACTCCGGCTTACGCTGCGCCGGAGCAGATTCGAGGGGAACGAGTCGGAATTTATACCGACGTGTACTCGCTGGGGGTGGTTTTGTATGAGCTGCTGTCGGGCAGGCTTCCGTTCGATGTAACGGGGATGACGCCGGGCGAAGCCGAACGGATGCTGCTCGAAAAGGAGCCGGAGAAGCCATCGGCGATCGCGCCGAAGGGCGAGGCATCGTGGAGCGATCTCGACGTGCTGTGCCTGACGGCGATGCACAAGGATCCGCAGCGGCGATACCGCTCTGTGGAAGCGCTGATCCGGGATATCGACCATTACCTAGCGGGAGAACCGCTCGAAGCGCGGCCGGATACATGGGGCTATCGCGCGGGAAAATTTGTCGGGCGAAACCGGCGATCGGTGACGGCGGCCGCGGCGGTGTTCCTGGTGGTGCTGGCCCTGATCGGATTCTTCACGGTGCGTCTTGCCAAGGCGCGTAACGCCGCGCTGGCCGAGGCGGCGCGGACGCGGCGGATCCAACTGTTCACGCTGAATTTGTTCGACGGGGGAGACAAGCAGGCTGGGCCGGCCGATAATCTGCGGGTGGTGAGCCTGCTGGATCGCGGAGTGCAGCAGGCACAGAGCCTGAGCGGCGATCCGGCGGTGCAGGCGGAGTTGTATCAGACGCTGGGAGGCATTTATCAGAAATTGGGAAAACTGGATCGGGCGGATTCGCTGCTGAGTTCCGGCCTGGAACGGCGGCGGTCGATTTTCGGTAAGGATCACGCGGAAGTGGCGGAGAGCCTGGTGGCGCTGGGGCTGCTGCGGATCGATGAAGAGCAACTGGAAGAAGCCGAGCGGCTGGCGCGCGAAGGGCTGGCTATGACGAAGCGGCACGCGGGTCCGAACGATCCGGCGGTGGCGAAGGCGACGATCGCGCTGGGGAAGGTGCTCGAAGAGAGGGGCGCGTATGATCCGGCGGTCCAGGTGCTGGGGGAAGCGGTGCGGCTTAGCTCGGCGCAGGGCGCGGCGAATACGGATCTGGCGACCAGCCTGACGGAGTTGGCGAATGTCCACTTCTATGCGGGGCGTTATCAGCTCGCAGACGGGTTATTCCGGCGGGTTCTCGAGATGCATCGGCAGCTATATGGAAATCGCCATCCGCTGGTGGCTGACGATCTGATTAACGTCGGAGCCGTACAGCAGGATTTGGGTTATTACGGCGAAGCGGAGCGGCTGAACCGGCAGGCGCTGGAGATTAATCGGGCCTATTATGGCGATGAGCATCCCCAGACGGCGCACAATCTGACTACGCTCGGGCGGGCCCTGGTCGCGGAGAAGCGCTTCGCCGAAGGGGAGGAAGTGTTGCAGCAGGCGCTGGCAATCGAGGAGCGGGTGTACGGCCCCAATAGCCGCTACGTCGCATCGACGCTGAATGATTTGGGAAACGCGGCCACGCGGCAGGAAAAGCTGGATGACGCGGAGGCCAGGTTCACGCGCATGGTCGGGATTTACCGGGAGATCTATCACAATCGCCATTACCTGATCGGGATCGCGCTTTCGAATCTGGCCAGCGTCTACGTGGAGCGGAAACAGTATCCACGGGCGGAGCGGGTATACCGGGAGGCTCTTGACATGTTCGGCGAGACGCTGCCGCCGAATCATTTGAACACGGCGATCGCGGAAATGAAGCTGGGGAATACGCTAGTGCATGAGCATCGCTACGGCGAGGCGGAAGGCCACCTGCTGGCGGGGTATGGAGTCCTGATGAAGCAGACGAATCCGTCGGTAAGTTATCTCCAAACGGCGCGCAGGGGTTTGATTGCGGTTTATGAGGCTTCGAATCAGGCTGAGAAGGCCAAGCAGTTTCGGGCGGAACTTGCAGCGAGCGAAGACCAGGGCCGGGCGGTCGCCAGCCGGAAGTGATGGTTTGCGAGAATGAAGAGGTGGACGAGAAAGCTCTTCGGGATCATGTTCTTTATCTGCTGAAGGACGGCGGGGCGCATATCGACTTCCGTTCGGCGGTGAAGGGGTGGCCGGTGGCGCTTCGCGGCAAGCGTCCCAAGGGTTCTCCGCATTCCGGCTGGGAACTGCTGGAGCATATGCGCATCGCGCAGTGGGACATTCTGGAGTTCACACGCGACGCGAAGCATGCGTCTCCAAAGTGGCCGGAAGGATACTGGCCGAAGACTCCGGTTCCGCCGTCGGCGGCCGCGTGGGCAAAAAGCGTGCGCGCGTTCCAGGCGGACCTGGAAGGGATGTGCGCGCTGGTGTCGAATCCGTCGACAGACTTGTTCGCGCGCATCCCGCACGGGGACGGGCAAACCGTATTTCGCCAAGCGCTGCTGGCGGCGGATCACAACAGCTATCACCTGGGGCAGCTATGTTGGTCCGGCGGCTATTGGGCGCCTGGAAATAAAAGCTTTCGCACGCTTCGCCGCATAGGCCCTAAACCTGCTTGTCACAGTGCAGGGCCAGGGCTCGCGACCTTCTGAAACGCAAGCTTTGAGCGAAAAAAAAGGAGACTCCCATGAAACAAAGCACTAAGGATCAAGTGGAAGGCAAGTTTCACGAAGTAAAAGGCAAGGTGATCGAAAAGACGGGGCAGATCACGAACAATCCCGATAAGGCCGACGAGGGCACGGCGGAAAAAATCGCAGGCAAAGTGCAAAAGAAGGTCGGACAGGTCGAGAAAGTATTCGAGAAGTAGTTGCCTGAGACTTCGATCGGAGGACCTAAATGAAAGCGGTTGGATTGATTTTGATCGTGTTTGGCTTGATTGCGCTGGTGTGGGGTGGTTTTACCTACACGACTCGCGAAAAGGTGGTCGATATTGGGCCGATTCATGCAAGCCGCGACAAGACTCATGACATTCCCTTACCGCCGATTGCAGGCGCGGTGGCTCTGATCGGCGGCATCGTGCTGCTAACGGTTGGAAACAAGACAAGAGTTTAAGAAAAGGAAACGGAATCGGCCATGCTAATTTTGATCATCGTTCTATTGTTGGTTTTTGGCGGCGGCGGCGGTTACTACGGACATAGCCGTTGGGGCCCCGGGGGAGGCGTGGGGATCGGGCTGGGGACGATATTGCTTATCATTCTGATCGTCTACCTGTTGGGCGGGCTTCGATAGGCCTGGCTGGCGGAGGCTGACCGCATTTGGTCGCTTGACGTTATACTGTCAACTAATCTTCCGGGCTTGTCCAGGCCATCCATGACGAAATCCTCAGGCGGGTCCGGCGGCGCGTACACCGCCGCGACCCTGGTGGTGGTGATCGCCGTCCTGTACCTGGCGCGCGACATACTAGTCCCTCTCGCGTTCGCGATTCTTCTCACGCTGGTCTTAACACCGGCGGTAGATTGGCTTCGAAAAATAGGACTGGGCCGGTTGGTGGCGGTGGTCCTGGTGATGCTGGTTTCGCTCGCGTTCGCGGGGGGCGTGGGTTGGGTGATTTTCAATGAACTGGAGAAGTCGCCAGCGATTTACCGAGTTACCAGGAAAACATCCACAACAAGCTGGTGTCCTTGCGAATGCCGACGACCGGAGCCTTGGGACGGGCCGCGGCGAGCGTCAAGCAAATCGGTAAAGAGCTGGCGACCGATGGGGCGCCCGCGGCTGCGCCCACTTCGCCTCAAGGGCGCCATGCAGCCCCAACGCAGCCGGCGCGCCCTCTTCCGGTGCAGGTGGTGGCCCCGACGGACAATGAGTTCGAATATCTCATCCAATTGGTCCGCCCCGTATTAGGACCTCTCGCCATCTTCGCCATCGTTATCATCTTCAGCACTTTCTTATTGATCGAGCAGAGCGACTTGCGCAACCGGCTATTCCGGCTGGCCGGATTGAGCCGTCTGAACGTGATGACCCAGGCCATGGATGACGCGACGCACCGGGTGAGCCGGTACCTGATGCTGCAACTGGTGGTCAACGCGATTCTGGGCGTCCTGTGCGGGACCGGGTTGTACTTCATCGGCGTCCCGTATGCATTCTTGTGGGGCGCGGTGGCGGGGATTCTGCGCATCGTGCCCTACGCGGGACCCGTGGTCGCCACCGGGCTGCCATTGATCCTGTCGCTGGCAGTCTTCGACGGATGGATGCGGCCTGCGCTGGTGTTCGTTTTGTTTGCGACTCTGGAGATCTTAACCGGGAACTTCATCGAGCCGTGGTTGTACGGCATGCACACCGGCATTTCCTCCATGGCGCTATTGCTCACTACCGTGTTCTGGACGTCGCTATGGGGGCCCGCTGGGTTGATCCTATCAACGCCACTGACGGTCTGTGTCGTGGTTTTGGGCCGGCATATTCCGCAGTTGTCTTTTCTGCACATTTTGCTGGGGGATCAGCCGGTTCTTGCGCCCGAGGCGCAAGTGTACCAGCGGCTGCTGGCGATGGACGATCACGATGCGCGAGCGGTAGCCGATCAATACCTGGGCGAGAATTCGCTGACTCAACTGTACGATTCGGTCCTGATACCGGCGCTGACCATGGCGGAACACGACCGGCATAAGGGCGCGCTCGAATCGGCTCGGGAGGAGTTCGTGTTCCTGAGCATCAAAGAGATGATCGCCGAATTTTCAGAGAAGATCCCGCCGGCAGGGGATTACGCCGAACCGGAGCCAACCGCGAATCCGGCCGCTTGCCGGATCCTCTGCCTTCCCGCCAGCGACGAGGCGGATGAGATCGCTGCCGCGATGCTGGCACAACTGCTGGAGCGGGCGGGATGCGTCGCGCTCTCATTTCCTCCCGATGCCGCGCTCGAACATGTGGTCGCGATCACACAGCCGGCCGCTGAGGATATCTTTTGCATCTCGGCGGTGCCTCCGTTCGCTTTTACGCGGGCCAGAGCGCTCGGCCGGCTGCTTCATGCGCGTTTTCCCAAGACCAAAATGGTGGTCGGGGTGTGGGGATTCACCGGCGACGCGGAGCAGGCCATGCAGCGCTTTCAACCAGTGCGTCCATACCGGCTGTTAACCAGTCTGGCGAGCGCGACCGAGTTCTTCTCGGCATCGGCAGGCGGTTCTGCCTAATTGGCAAACGGCTACTTGGGAGTTACAACATAATCCTTGAAATAGCTGGTGCTGTCGGTTTTGGTCCAGAGGCCGATCTTGCCGGCGACGGGCGGCCGAAGGACCGGATTGTTCGCGGGAAACAAATCCTCATTCGGAGGACCGCGCTTGCCTGCCACGGGGTCGACGCCGAGGGTATACTCGATCGCCGGAGTGCCGTCGAGCGTCCCTTTGAGGCTTGCGCCGTCGACCGAGAGCTTCAGTTCGTGCCAGGCGGCTCGGTCGAGCATGAAGGGCTTGGCTCGATCGCTGAACCTCAGATTGCGGCGGATGCCGTTGTGAAATTCCCATAAAGCTACGTTATTTTCCGTGTCGTTGAAGCGAATCGCGAGCCATTCGCCATTGGGTTTCACGTTGAAGAGGATCCCGGAGGCGCGGTCCGCGTCGCCTCCTATGGTTTTGAATTTCACACTGATGGAGCCGTTCGAGAAATTGTCGAAGTTTTTTAGGACCGCTACGGGATAGTAGGCGAATTGCTTGGCGTTATCCATTAGCTCCTCGTTCGAGGTGCCGTAGAGTTTGCGGGCGCTTTGGAGCAGGAGCCTGGTGGGATTATCCTTGCTGGTGACCCACGGGCGGCCGTCCTGCATGATCACTTTTTCGCCGCCGTCCTGGACAATGGTCCAATTGCCGACGATCGGCTCAAAGGCGACGGGCGGCTTGCCCACCTGCTCATTCTTGAGGTCGACCTTGATCTCCGCCGCGTAGAGAAGAGCGGCGGCCAGGACGACGAATCCACTGCGGGTGATTGTGTTCATATCAGACTCCTTCGAATGACGAATCCGCTGACCAGGATCAGGACTGGCCAGATACCGTAGAACAAAAATCCGGCGCCGTTGGGTGGCGCGGCTAAGGGATGGCCGCGAAATGGTTCATCCGCTTCAACGGCCGGCGTAATGCCGGCCAGAGAATAGAGGGTTTCGAGCACGCTCTCGGTGGTGGTGGCTCGATTCATGGCTTTGCGCTGGCCGATTTCGTACCAAATTTCGCCGTAGCCGGGACTGGTTTGCTCGAAAAGGCCTATGGACGTCGCGGATACGTATCGGACTTCAACGTCGCGCCTGAGACGCTTCAGCTTGGAGAGAACGTTGTGTTCGAGATCGACGCGCCGCGGATCTTCGGGCGCGAGATGCACTTCAATTCGCAGAGGACCTGGAAGCTTCTGAAGGGCGGCTGCATCTGCTTCGGAGAATGAGTTAATGCGACTTTCTGAGGTGTCCCAGCTCGCCTTGGCGAAGGTACACGCGAGCACCAGAGTCGCGGCGAGGACGCCGACTGCGGCCGATTCGTACACCAGCCGATCGACGGGAGTGCCGAGCCGCATCCATAGGGCGGCGAGAGCGAGGCCGGCCAGGGTCAACGTGATCGCGACGAGCACCGCGTCCAGCCGGATCAAGCCGTGCTGAAACTCCGCGACCATGGCGGCCGGCGTGTATCCCGCGGCACGCTCCCAGAAGCCGCCCTGGATGGCTCCGAAGAAACTGACGATCCAGGTGCCGACGGTGACGCTGAGGGTCAGAATCGCGGCGGTCGACGGATGATCTGTGAAGGAAGAGACCGCAGCGGCGAGTCCAATGGTCAGGCCCGCGTTCAGGAAGTGACCGCCAATCAGGGTGAGCAACTCGGGAGTATAGACGCTGCCGCCGTAACTTTTCCACAGCAGGATGGCGCTTAGCGGAGGCAGCATCGCGATCAGCCAACCGGCCATCAGGACCAAAGCTTTCGCGGCGATGCGGCCGAACGGCGGTAGCGGCTGTTGCAATTCCAGCTTCAGGGCGCCGCTCTGGCGATCGCCGGTGACTAATCGAATCGCGACAAACGGGAGCAGAAACACGGCCGCGAGCTCACAGGCGCTGAAGGTGGGCGCCCAGATTCCGATCAGCGGCGATAATGCTTCTCCTACGCCTGCCGCGGTTCCATTCAGGCCGCTGACCTCGGCGTAGGTTCTTACGGAAGTGATGAACGATACGCCTACCAGGGGTCCCATGACGAACAGCAGAACCCACCAGGATCGTGACGCGACCAGCTCCCGCCATTCTTTATTCAGGAGCCATGCGAAGGCGGATCTAGGTGAGCGCAAGGAACACCTCTTCGAGATTCGCGTCGGGCTTCGACGCGAGCTTCGCCAACTCAGGAACGGTTCCTTCGCCGCAAACTCGGCCATTGCTGAGCAGGACGAATCGATCGCAAAAGCGGGCGGCGTCGCTGATCTGATGAATCGAGAGGAACAGCGTACGGCCTCGCTCGGCGTGCGTGCGGAGTACGGCGGCGATGTCGCGGGCCTGACGCAGGTCAAGTCCCTCGAACGGCTCGTCGACCAGAAGCGCGGGCTGGATGGTGAGGAGGCCGATGGCGAGAAGGACTCGCTTGCGCTGGCCTTTCGACAGAGTGCCAATCGGCTGGCCCAGCAAATCGCGAAGATCGAGCTCGTCGATCACTTCGGTGCGAAGAGATGCCTGGCCGCCGAGAAATCCTACCGTGTAATCGAGGATCCAGCGAACCCGCTGGGACGGCCAGGGCGCGATTCCGTCGGGAACGTAAAAGAGGAGGGAATAGCGGTCGCGGGCGTCGATGGAGCGGCCATCGGCGGATAGCGTGCCCGTGTCCGACGGCAGGACTCCGGCGAGGCATTCGAATAATGTGGATTTTCCGGCACCGTTCGGACCGATCAAGCCGAGCACTTCCCCGGCGCCGACGCGAAAGCTGACATCGTCGAGAGCGGTGATTTGACCGAAGCGCTTGGAAAGATTACGGACCTCGAATAGCATCGCTATCAGATCATCAAGATAGCGAGTCGGGTGCACCAACTACCACAAGTAGTTGGTCACAGCATTTCCTTCCAGGCCGCTTCGTTTTGGCCGATACTGAGCCGCGTTCCGGCGCGAACCAGGGGCAAGCGAAGCAATTTCGGATCACGCTCGATCTTCAGGAGAAGCTCGGTATCGGAAACCTTGAGGTACTTGAGTCCGGCGTCAATGTAGGACTTGCCATCGCGGTCGATCAGCTCGCTTAACCCGAAGCGATCGATGAAACGCTTGATTTCACCCGGCGCCATGGGTTTCTGATTCAAGTCGACGAATTGGATCTGGATGCGACGTTCCTTGAAGAATCGATCCGCGGCGCGAGTTGCGGGCGAGTTTTTCAGGCCGAAGATTTGAATCGTCATCAGCCGAGCAATCGTGCGCGTGTCGCGGGATTCGTCGCGAGATCGGCAATGGTCCATGCCATCGCGAGCGCGCCATCGAAAATGGCTTGATCCGCGGATGCGGTGATGCAGTGCGCGGTGAATTCGGGCTGATGATTCACCGCCGGAAGGCAATCGATGGAAATGGCGGGGTGGATGGAAGGCAGCACTTGGGATACGTTGCCCATGTCGGTGGAGGCCGCCATGCGATCTTTCATGGGGCCGAAGTCCGGAAAATTGCGGCCCAGCGCTTCGGCATTGCGCTGATAGATAGCGGCCATATCCAGGTCGTGATTCATCTGCGCGTAGGGCTTGTCACCGCCTAAAATTTCGAGCTTGGAACCGGTGGCGAGCGCGCCGGCTTCGAAACATCGCCGCACTTTTTCGCGCAGAACTTCGAGATCCTTGAGATTTTCGGATCGAATAATGTATTTCGCGGAAGTATGAGCCGGCACGATGTTCGGCGCTTCTCCGCCATTGGTGACGATGCCGTGGATACGGTCGGTCTGGTGAATATGCTGGCGCAGCAGGCCTAGCGACACTTGCGCGACCGTCAACGCGTCGGCGGCGTTGATGCCCAGCTCGGGGAATGCCGAGGCGTGGGCTTCCTTGCCGTGATAGCAAGCCTGGAACATGGAAGCGGCGATGATCTTCATGGTGGCGGCATCGAACGGCGCAGGATGCACCATCATCGACGCATGCAAGCCCGCGAATGCTCCGCGCTCCAGCATGAGAATTTTCCCGCTCGCATTACCGACCTCTTCGGCGGGCGTGCCCAACACGGTAATGGTGACTCCCAATTCGTCGGCGACCTTGGCCGCGGCGATTCCGGCCCCGGCCGATATCGCGGCAATCAGGTTGTGGCCGCAGGCGTGGCCGATGCCCGGCAGGCAATCGTATTCTGCGCAGATGCCGATGTTCAGCGGCCCGCTACCGGCTCGCGCGATGAACGCGGTGGGCATGCCCGCCACGCCCTTTTCCACTCGAAAGCCGGCTGCGTCCAAGGCTTCGCAAAGCCAGTGTGACGCGTGCTCCTCTTCGAATCCCAACTCGGGTTTAGCGTGGATGCGATGGCTGAGGTCGACCAGACTGGATCGCGCCGACTCGAGCTTTTCCCGTGCACCGGATTTTGCCGTTTCCATTTTCGTTCTCAACATGTAGGATACAAGGATCATGCGACTTCCCGGTAAGACGTTGTCCTGCGCTGTAGCTATGGTGGCGATTCTGCGGTGCGTATCGGCGCAACCCGCGCCGGCTGACGCTCGGGCGATCGCGGAGAAGGCCTACACGTTCGCCTATCCGCTCATTTTGATGGAACTTACGCGGCGCAATGCGATGCAGTATCAGGTGCAGGGCGCGGCGGACGTGAATCGCTTCACCCACGTGCCGCGATTCCCGGACGATACCTTTCACCAGGTGATTCGACCGAACGCGGACACTCTATATTCGTCCGCGTGGCTGGATCTTTCGAAGGAGCCGGTTCTGCTTCACGTGCAGGATACGCATGGCCGTTATTACCTGATGCAGTTGATGGACGCATGGACCGAGACCGTTTCGGTCCCAGGCAAGCGGACCACCGGCACGGGCGAAGGCTGGTTCGCGATCGCGGGGCCAGGTTGGAAGGGAACGCTTCCTCCGCAAGTGCAGAGGATCGATTGCCCCACCAACATGGCATGGCTGCTGGGCCGCACTCAGACGAATGGGGTCGCGGATTATCCCGCGGTGCACGCGATCCAAAACGGCTTCGTGCTGATGCCGTTGAGCCGGTATCCTGACGGGCCTGTGAGGATCACACCCACGTCAAGGGGTCGCGATATGACGGGTTTCGTGCGCCCGCCCGAACAGGTGGAGCGATTAAACGCGGCGGAATTTTTCAAGCTTTTCGCCGAGTTGCTGGCACAGAATCCGCCACAGTCAGGGGATGGACCCATGATGAACGAGATTCGCAAGATTGGAATCGAACCGGGAAAATTCGACCCAACCCCGCTGGGGCCCGCGGGTCTTAAGGCCATCGAGGAGGGCGCAGCCGCCGCTTCGGCGCGATTGCATTCGCTGGATGGGCGAAACGGGAAGGCGGGGCCCACCGGTTGGACCGGAGGATCGAAATTCGTGGGCCGGTATGGGACCAATTACGAGGCTCGCGCGGCGGTGGCTCGCGTCGGGCTGGGCGCGAATCCGCCGGAGGATGCGACTTATCTGCACTGCCATCAGGATGCCGATGGACAGCCGCTCAGCGGCGCTCGCAAATACACGATTCATTTCGACAAGGAGCGGATTCCGCCGGTGAAGGCGTTCTGGTCGCTGACAGTCTACGATGAGCAGGGCTATTTCACAGCGAATGCGATTCATCGCTTCGCGATCGGCGACCGCGATGCTTTGAAGTTCAACGCGGACGGATCGCTCGATATTTATGTTCAGCACGTGTCGCCAGGATCGGAGAAGGAACATAATTGGCTTCCCTCGCCGGCGGATACATTCAACCTGAGTCTGCGGCTGTATTGGCCCGATCAAGCGATTCTCGAAGGCCGGTGGACGCCGCCGGCGGTGGTGCGCGAACGGGAATGATGTAACCGGTGCGGTGTACTACGTGATATAGTACACCATACGTGATCCCGTTTCGCCTCACGTTCGAGCCCGGCAGGTCCATCTTCGAACAGGTGGTCTATGCGGCGAAGAAAGCCGGCGTCTCCGGACAAATGCGTCCCGGCGATGCGTTTCCTTCGGTACGTGCGCTCAGCCGGGAATTGAAAATCAATCCTAATACCGCGCACAAAATTATTCAGCAGCTGATCGACGAGGGCGTGCTCGAAGTGCGCCCCGGCATCGGCACAGTAGTCGCGGAACCCTCCGCGTCCACGGCCGCCGAGCGCGGAAGCCTGCTCAAGAAAGAACTGGAACAACTGGTAGTGGAAGCCAAACAACTGGGCTTGTCGCAGGAGGAAGTCGCGGCGGCGCTCGACCGTCATTGGAAACGCTTGGATGGGAGAAAATCATGACCGGCACTTTACGCATCATCGATCTTTCGAAACGCTTCGGCCGCAGTACGGTGGTGGATCATCTGAATCTGGATGTTCCCGAAGGCAGCATCTACGGACTGGTGGGGCCGAACGGCGCGGGCAAAACCACAACCATCAAGATGCTGATGAACATCCTACAGCCGAGTGAAGGGCGGGCGGAGGTGCTCGGGACCGATTCACGCCATTTGGGTCCGCGCGACTTCGAGCGTATCGGGTACGTTTCCGAAAATCAGGAGATGCCCGACTGGATGACGGTCGGCTCTTTCATGGCGTACTTGAAGCCGTTCTACCCCACGTGGGATGACGCGCGCGCAGCGGAGCTGCTTCGTCAGTTCGACCTGCCGCTCGATCGCAAGCTGAAACATTTATCGAGAGGGATGTGGATGAAAACGGCGCTCGCGTCGTCGCTGGCCTATCGGCCGCCTCTGTTGATTCTCGACGAGCCGTTCACTGGGCTGGATCCGCTGGTGCGGGATGAGCTGATTGAGGGCGTGCTTGATGCCGCCGAGGGGGCAACCATACTGGTGTCCTCGCATGACCTGGCGGAAATCGAGACTTTTGCCAGCCACATCGGCTATCTGGATCGGGGGCGATTGCAGTTTTCCGAAGAGATGACTTCACTTGCGGCGAGGTTTCGCGAAGTGGAAATCACTTTCGACGCACCGCCGTTGATTCCTTCGAAATTGCCTCCGACGTGGCTGCAATTCGAGACCTCGGCTGGGGTGGCGCGGTTTGTCGAGACTCAGTTCGATATTGACCGCACCGCAGCCGAGATCGGTAAGGTTTTCGGCGAAGTGAAAGCGGTGTCAACGAATCCAATCCCGCTGCGAACCATTTTCCTGACGCTGGCAAAAGCCGCGAGAAAGGCTGCGTGACGCCATGAAACAGGCTTTTCACATTTTCAAAAAAGATGTCCGCTATTTACGGTTCGAGATCGCGATCACGCTATTTTTTGTCGCTGCGTTTACGATCTCGGGAATTCGTCTGTCGCTGAGCGAAGGCTATATCGACTTGGTGACTGGGTTTCTGCTTCCGCTGGGACTTCCTCTGGTGGCGTGGTATCTGATCGCGCGATTAATACATGCGGAAACGCTTCCCGGCGCCGCCAGTTCTGGATCACACGGCCTTATCGGTGGCAAAGTTTGCTGGGCGCTAAGGTCCTGTTTGTACTAGTGTTCCTGAACCTGCCGATGATCGTCGCCGATGCCGTGATCTTGAACGCTAACGGATTCTCCGTCCTCGGGGTGCTTCCCGGGCTGCTCACCAATCAGATCCTGATCACAGCCGCAGTCCTCATTCCGATGATGGCGCTGGCCGCCGTGACCACCGGCTTAGTTCAGGTCCTGGTCGCGGTACTGACTTTCGCGGCCATCGCGATCGCTCGAAGTTTGCTGCTGTTTCGCGCGCCCCTGGCGGGCCCGTTCGATTGGGTTGGCACGACGATCGCGGTTTTAGGTGTCGCGCTGGTGGCCGCGGCGGTGGTGGTGTGGCAATATTCGCGCCGGAGAACTGGAGCCGCACGCGCGTTCGCGGCTGCGGGCTTTGTCGCGGTGTTTGCGCTGAGCGCGGCGGTTCCGTTCAGCTTCGCCTTCTGGATTCAATCGCGAATTTCAAATCGTATGGACCGATCGGCGGTTCAAATCGGCGTCGACAATAGTGATTCCTGGTTCGCGCATCGCGTGGCCCCGCGCGACGATCGTGTGGTTGTGCAGGCGCCGATCAAAGTCAGCGGGATCCCGCAAGGGATGATTCTTCGACCGGATGCGCTGATCGTTACGCTCGAAGCGCCGGACGGGAAGGTTTGGAAATTCGACAGCGGTCCGTGGTCGCGCATGGAGGGCCAGGGCCCTTCGAATTGGCCAAGAATCATGGTCGATAGCGCATTCTTTGAGAAGATCCGGAATCAGCCGGTCAGGCTTCGCGCCTCGGCTTTTGCCACGTTGTACGGAAATCAGCGGCAAACGCCTATTCCATATGATGTGAAACGGGTCGCCGTGCCGAGGGCCGGCCTCTGTACGGCGATGCGTACAGAAAGCATCACGCACGTGACTTGCCGGTATCCGTTTCGGAATCCACCCGACGCCGTGACGATTTTCTTCGGGCAGGCGGGCAGAGATGCTCGGTCCGTTGCTATCCTATTCGCCTTTCCCGGCGCAACTGGACAGCAGTCCCGTGAACCTGTGGATCTAGCGGGCGATGAAACCGGTGCCGACTGCACCCATTGTCGTCACTGCCGAGCCTCTCGCCCATATTCGTCGCGATTTTGAAATTCAAAACCTGCGCCTCAGCGATATCGAGAGCTCGCCGGGGCGCAGGTGAACGGGGTTACTCGAAGAAAAGGTGAGTGGTGGTGCCCGCTACGCAGATGTCCTTGATCTGGTGGCCGGTACCCTCTTTGTACCCGACGGTGGTGTACACGTACTTGGCCTTGTTCTCCTCGACCTTCACCGAGGCTTCGACCATGGTCTTGCCCTGGTGGATAATCGCTTTGTTATCTTTAATCTCGATCTTCGCCTCGCCGGCCTTGAAGCTGGTGCCGTTCACCGTGGTCGGCTGTTGAAGATCGATTTTGTAGGCATTCGCGGCGCTGGCCACGGCTAGGGAGATCACGGAAAACAGCAGGAATAAGCGTTTGGTCATATGTTTATCTTCTTTCGTCCTTTGGTTTAGTTAACGGTGTACTCTTATTTAACGTTGTTGATGGGCTGGAAGTTCGATGGGATTCAAAAAAAGCTGAGGCGGGTCCAAAAAAATAAGGCCGCGCCAGCTGCTCTATGGCTTGGAGCCCAAACAGAGCGGCTGAACGCGGCCGTCTAACTCAAAAAAATCGCAAAAAGATTATTTCGGCGCGCTGGTCGAAGTGGTCTTTTTCTTGGGCTTCTTGGTCTTGGTGGTGCTCTTGGTGTCCTGCGCGAGGGCGAAGGTTGCGGCGCCGAGGACGAGCGACATGCCGAGCATCAGGCTCATGATCTTTCTCATTGTGATATTTCTCCTTGTGGTGTGTCGACGACTTCAATGCCGTCTTTCAGTCATTATGATGGCAGCCGCACATGAAGTCACCCTTAAGGGTGAATTAAAACGCCTTCATTTCGGATTCGAGGGCAACTGATCTATCTTGCGCGTAAGGCTCTTATACACAAAGACTTAAGTGCTCGAATGGCGGTCGAAACCCGCCGCGATGAAGTAGGCTCAAGTTAAATGAAAGCGCAGAACTTTTCTCGAACCTTCGCGCGCGAAGCTCGCCTTTCGCAAGCCGCGGCTCGCGACCAGGTGGAGGAAACCGTGCGTAAGATACTGAAAAAGCTCCAGAAAGGGTCCGCAGTGAAGCTGCCAGGTCTCGGGAAACTGGTTCCGAAAGCGCGATGAACGACCCGGTGCTCGAAATCCTTCGCCGGTCTCTCGATGCGGGTCAAAGCATTGAAGTGGAGGGGCTGGGTACTTTCACGCCGACTTTTGAGGGATGTCATTTCAGCCCGGAGGCGCAGCCGAGGGTGTTTATCGCCTATGCCTTGGAGGATCTTGGCGCGGCTCGCCGGCTTTGCGAATCGCTTCGGGCCCTGGGATGCTCGCCTTGGCTGGATAAAGACCGGTTGCTGCCCGGCCAGAACTGGCCCCGGGCTATCGAGCGAGCCATCGACACTTCGGATGCATGTATTGTGTGTTTCTCGCCGCGCTCGGTGTCAAAGAGAGGACATTTCCAAAGCGAATTGCGGTATGCGCTCGATTGCGCGCGCCAGCTTCCGCTCGACCACGTGTTTCTAATCCCCGCGCGATTGGAGCGCTGCGCGGTACCCGCCGGAATCGCGGAGAAAGTTCAATATGTCGATCTTTTCCCCGACTGGGAACGAGGAATCAAGCGAATCGTTCGCTCAATACGCAAGGCCACTCCTCTTCGCGCGGGTGTGGAGCTGCTGCACAAGTAGTTACTTCAACTTGACGATCTGGAAGACATTACTATAGTCGTCGGTCCAGGTGAGGAAGTTCTTCGAGGCTTTCGCGGGGGACATGTCCGCGCCTTTGAAGCTGATGGTATCGAACCATCCCGGACGCGAGGTCAACAGCACCCACGTCGACGAAGACAGATATGCGGCTTCATCGCCTTCGTCCGATACCGACATGGCGGTCTTTGAGAACGCCTCCGCGCCGCGGGCGCATACCGGCTCCAGGTCCAGGTAGCGGTTCGAAATGTGCAGCGCCAGAATGCCGTCGGGCTTCAGATGATGGAAATACAGGCCGAGCGCCTCTCGCGTCAGGAGATGGACAGGAATTGCGTCGCTCGAAAATGCATCCACGGCCAAGACGTCAAAATTCTGCGGGTCCTGCCGCTCCAGCGACAGGCGGGCGTCGCCCATCAGGATCGCTTTGTCGGCCCGCGAGTGAGGATAAAACGAAAACTGGTTCTGAGCGATCATCGGCACCAGCGGATTGATTTCATAGATGCGATAGTAATCGCCTTCGCGGCCGTAGGTAGAGAGGACGCCGGCGCCCAAGCCGATCACGCCGACCCTCACGGGTCCTCCGCGTCCCTGTGCCGCGCGAATCGCGCGCCCGACACCCGAATTCACTCCGTAATACGACGTCGGCAGATATTTGAGCTTTTCGTCGTCGATCACCTGTTCGCCGTGGTTGATGGTGCCATGCAACAGGACACGCTCCATGAAATAAGTTTGTTTATCGTCTCGAACATGCAGGACGCCGTAGAAATTCCGGACCATGAGCCGATACGCCTTGTCGTCGTCATGCTGAGCGCGCACAAGGTACCCGGCAAGTACGCCGGTCGCGATCGCCAGGACGGTTCGCAGCGGCCACGCGCCCAGCTTAGGAATCCGAACGTCCCATAGGACGATCGTGGCGAGGATCGCGCACGCCACGAAGCCCACCTGAAGCTCCAGATAATCGTGAAATATCCGGGGAGCGATCACGGCGACGAAAACCCCGCCCAGCGCGCCGCCGAGCGAAACCATCAGATAGAACAGCGTCAGATGACGAGCGGCCGGCTTGCGGCGAGCCAGCTCGCCATGACACATCATGCAGGCCAGGAATAGGCCCGCGCAGAACCCCGGGATCAACCACCGGATATGCAGGTTCCCCTGATCTCTCCAGATCATGTTCGCCATCGCGCCCAGCGCCAGCGCCAGCAGCGGCAGGAACAGCCAGCGCTGATAGATGCGGTCGCTTTCGAATGCGAGGATGAAGGTCAATAGATATAGCGCCAGCGGAACCACCCACAAGAGCGGAATCGGCGCGACATTCTGGCTGAGATGATTGGTTACCGAAACCAGCAGCGTGGAGGCGCAAGCGGCCAGCGCGATCCATAGAATCAGCTGGCCGACGCTGGGCCGCGGCGCATCCCCTTCGGCCCGCACCTCGCTTCTCGCTTCGACGCCGGAGCGGCTGGACCATGCCGCAAAGGCGCACATCGCGGCGAACAGAACATAAGCGGCGCTCCACGTGTAAGCCTGCTGGCGCGACGTGAGCTTGGGTTCCACCAGGAAAGGAAAGCTGATCAGCGCCAGCATGGAGCCGAAATTCGACAATGCAAACAACCGGTAGGGCATTCCGCTTCCCGATCGACGGACATACCAGGCTTGGAGCAAGGGGCTGGTGGAGGAAAGTAAAAAGTAAGGCAGGCCGATAGTCACCGCCAGCAGCAACAGGATGCGCAACGTCGGGTCACCCGCTTCAGAAGGCTTCCACGACGGCGATGGGAGAATCGGCAGGAGCGCGCAGCTTCCAGCCAGCAACGCCGCGTGCACACTCATCTGGGCGCGCGGCTTTAAGAATCGGATCACGGCGTGCGCGTATGCATATCCGGCCAGCAATACAAGTTGAAAAAACAGCAGGGCCGCGGACCATACGGCTGCCGAGCCGCCGAACCAGGGCAGAATTATTTTGGCGATCAGCGGCTGCACTTGAAACAGGAGAAACGCACTGAGGAAAATGGTGACGGCGTAGACAGTCATTTTAGGATATAGCTACAAGAAACGATACTACGGGCCGCGTGCGGATCAGTTGCAATCGGCAGGCGATCTGGCCCAGTTGCTACTCGGCTTCGCTCAGGAACTGGATCACAAGCCGATCAACCCTGACGACGTTCCGCCTCATTCCGAGCCGCAGGAAGAACTTCGGCGCGTGAAGCGGCGCAAAGGGCGTCGGAATCTTGCCAACTTCGAAAACCTTCCCGTAACCACTCATGTCCACGAGTTGAGCGCGGCCGAGCGGGCCTGCCCCTGCTGCGGCGCCGAGCGCAAGGAGATCGGCGCGGACGAAAGCTGGCAGGTGGAATATCTTCCCGGCCATTTCGAACGCATCCATCATCTGCGCAAGAAATATGCCTGCGCGGGTTGCGAGAGCAACGGCAATAACCCGCAGATGGAAACGTCAGCCAAGCCGGAGATGGCGATCGACAAGGGCATGGCCGGGCCGGGACTGCTGGCCTACATCGCTACCAGCAAATTTTCTGACTACCTGCCTTTATACCGGTTGGAAGACATCTTCGAGCGGCAAGGGTTCGAGATCTCGCGGGCAACGCAATCGGTGTGGTGCGGAGACATGAGCGATCTGTTCGAACCTTGTGGGAGCTGATGGCGGAGCGCGTGCGAGCTTCGCATGTGGTGGCCACCGACGACACCATCATGCCGATGCTGAGCAAAGGTAAAACCGCGAACGCGCGCATGTGGGTCTATGTCGGCGACGACGACTATCCGTACAATGTCTTCGACTTCACGCTGAACCGTGGTCGCGACGGACCGAAGTATTTTCTGAAAGATTATCGTCAGGTTCTGCTTGCCGACGCTTACGGCGGCTACAACGGCGTCGTTGCGGGCAACGAGATCACGCGCGCCGGATGCTGGGCGCACCTGAAGACGGAAAGTGATCGATGCCGAGAAGGCCGCTCCCGAGATCGCGCGCGAAGCCGTCGAGCGGAGTGCGCGCTCTTTATGCTGTGGAGAAGCAGGCGCAAAGATGTGTCCGCAGATGAGCGCCTGGAACTCCGCCAGCGAGCAATCGGCGCCGCTGCTGGCCCAGTTGCGCGAACAAGCTTCTTCACTGGAAAGAACAGTTGCTTGCCCAAGCATCCCATGGCCGAGGCGGTGAACTACGCGCTGGGCCAATGGGCGGAACTGAACGTGTTCTGCTCCGACGGCGCGGTGGCAATCGACAACAACGTCTCGGAGCGGGAAATGAAGCGCGTCGTTCTTAATCGCAAGAACAGCCTCTTCGTGGGCAATCCACGCGGCGGCAGAACCGCGGCTATCCTGGCCAGCCTCACCAGCACTTGCCGCCGGCACGACATGGATCCTCAACTGTATCTCACCCAACTGCTGCACCAACCTACCGCGAGTGCGCAACAGCGAACTGCACAACTGGCTCCCCGACCAGTGGAAACGGCTTCAAGCGGCACGCAAGCCTTGAAGCACCTGCACTTCACGTAGCGCTCACCGAAGGAGAACAGGTACCGATCGCCGCTGATGCGATTGATCACCCCAATACGGCTATCGTGCAAGTTGACCGCAAGCGCGCTCAGGTTTTTGAGATCAAAATTCATCGTGTTCTTCTTTACCGAACTCGGATTCGTCTTCATTTACGGCATAAAGCGGCTTCTCCTCGATTCGGGCTCTTTCTGCGCCCGGATGAGGGACTGCACAGCGGGCACCAGTGGGCGGGGCACCAGCAGAAGGTCCAAATCAAGAACGCGTACCAAGTCGAGCAGAGTGTCATATCGTGGAACAATCTCGCCGGACTCAATGGCCGAGATGTGCGGCTGCGGGAGCCCGACGGCTGCGCCGAGCTGTCGTTCGCCCCAGGGCCCGTTTGGCGCGTGCCTGCTTGATCTGGTCGCGGAGCTCGATTGGAAGCCCCTTGAACCGGAGCAGTCGACGGTGTTCGTCTCTCTTGGCCCGCATATCGATATGTTATCACATATCAATTCAACCTATTAATATGTTTAAGCATATCGAATCCGAGCCAGCTCCTGTTCTCGTTGCTAAGCTGTTCGCAGGAGACCCAGCGGAATGGGCACGCAAGATCGCCGCCCAAGACATTCATATCAAGCTACTCACGGGAATTCCTTCCCGCAAACGCTCCCACTAAGTTGAGGTGAATGCAAAAAGCTCAGGCTCTGACCAGTCTCCGGCAAATGAGGACGCTGCAAGCTTTATGTAACGTCCGGTGATCGCCTGGCCAACATCGGAAGCGCCTCGCGGAGAAGCACTCATGGTGAAGCGTTATCTTTCTCCGCGAGGCGCTTCCGATGTTGCCTAGCTTCGATTCAACCGCAAACCTGATGATCAGGCGATGCGAGAGTCTAAATGGATTGCGGTTGCAAAAGACTTAGACCCATGCGCTTGGCCCGATTCCTTTTTTGGGGGTTCACTACAGCATTCTTTCTTTCTCAAGTTCGGGCGCAGAACGTCTCAATCGCACAACTGCGCTCGTTTCTTCCTGGAGCAGGACAAATTAGGACGTTCCGACACCGAAACCGCCAATCGCCTGAGTTAGGTTTCGCCGGCTGAGCGGCTCAGAGATCAAGCGTTGGACCGAATCATCAGCGAAACTATGCCCGGCCCGGAGAGCGTTGAGCAGCTGCGATCATTAGCAGGCGGATTCCTTCGATCTTCGCTTCTCCGCCTGCCAAGTGAGAGTCCAGTTTCTTCCCTGCCGCGGCCGGAAATTACGCAGCACTGTTCAAAGAGGAGCCGCGTATGCTCACTCCGCGTTGCGGCATCTCCCGATTTTCTGGCCGTCCGAGAGCGCGTCGATTCAACAACAGGCCGCAGGCAACCGGCATGAGTCATCGAAGGCGAAAGATTCAGCTCCACTGCATTGGCGAGTCCAGACGATAAGATCGCCTACCGCAACGGAGCTGAGGTCGTGGGGGATCCTGATACGAAGCAGGCCAAATCAGCTCAGACGATGATGCACCCTGGGTTGTTGTCATTTGGAGAGTTCGGACCGATCCTCTCCGTTGTCTTCAACGATTTCGCGCAAGGTGGTATTGAGTGGGCGAGATGGGAATTGGACCCGGTTGATGGACGGCTGGCCGTCTTTCGTTCAACATTCCTAAATTCGGGTCTCATTACCGGTTGATTATTGTTGCTATACAAAGCCCGAAGAACAAATGGAGGTTAACTTCCGTGACCATCCGGTGTACCACGGAGAAGTACCCCTCAGTGCTGATTCAGGTGTTGTTCGTCGTATTGCCATCCACGCCGATTTGGACAGTTCCTCTCCCATCATCCGGTCTGATCTCGCCGTTCAATGCGGAGAGGTTGAGATCGGCGGCCGGTCTTACGTCTGTCCTGTACGAAGCATCTCGATGTGACC
>CAVPKR010000141.1:0-51389 GCA_963705675.1 Terriglobia bacterium | reverse complement strand
AATCTTTATTGCCGCGTTACTGACCCGTTACATCTTGCTGATGATCGACGCCGTGATGTACGGCATGATGCCCAGCGCGAAGATGGTCATGCGCCGCAGCATTCCGCCGCTGAACAGGTCGAACATCCCGAACACGCTTCCGGCGTTCTGCTGGAAGAAGCTCGCCAGCCGGTTCACGTCGACGCCGGGTATCGGGATGTGCCCGCCGATGCGGTACACCGCCAGCAACCCCAGCGCAAACATCAGCCGCTTGCGCAGATCCGGATCCGAAATACGTTGGCTACGGCCTCAAAAAACTTCATGGCTAAATCTCCGCGGTGTTACTTCTCCGCACTGATTACCTCGGCGGTGCCGCCCGCCTTTTCGATTTTTTCAAGCGCCGACTTCGAAAATACATGCGCCTTCACGTTGATCTTCTTCGTCAACTCGCCCGTGCCCAGAATCTTCAGCCCGTGGTTCAGCTTCTTGATCACGCCCAAGGCGAGCAGCGTGCCGGGATCGAACGTCGTTCCTTCGAGCAGTTCCAGTTTCGCCACGTTCACGATCGCAAATTCCTTGCGGAAAATGTTCGTGAAGCCGCGCTTCGGAAGACGCCGGTGCAGAGGCATCTGGCCGCCTTCAAACCCGCGCATCCGCGAATAGCCGGAAACCGATTTCGCGCCCTTAGCCCCGCGGCCGGAAAATTTTCCGCGCCCCGAACCCATACCCTGTCCGATGCGCTGCTTCTTATGTTTCTGGCCTTTCGGCGGCCGTAATTGGCTTAGATTCATGTCCCTTTACTCCACTATAGCCAGCAGATGCGGAATCTTCTTGACCATGCCCCGGAACCCCGGCGTGTCCGGACGAACCACAATCCGGTTCATCTTCTTCAACCCCAGCGACCGCACAATCACCTTGTGCTTCTCAGGAGTGCAGATGACGCTGCGGATCAGCTTGATTTTGATCGTTCCCGCCATAACCTATCTCACCTTCTCGAGCGCCAGCCCGCGCATATCCGCGACCTCGCCTTTGTCGCGCAACTGTTCCAGCGCATCGATCGTCGCCTTGACCACGTTATGCGGATTGTGCGACCCGATCGATTTGGTCAGCACATTCGGAATCCCTACCGCCGTGATTACCGCGCGCACCGGCCCGCCCGCGATCACTCCGGTCCCTTCAGGAGCCGGCTTCAGTAAAACTCGCCCGCTGCCGAACGTGCCCGTGACCGTATGCTGAATGGTGGTCGCCAGGACGTGAACTTTGCGGAGATTCTTCTTCGCGGCTTCAATCCCCTTCTTGATGGCCGCGGGAACTTCCTTGGCTTTGCCGGTTCCGAACCCGACAATCTTCGCGCCCGGGTCGCCTACGACCACCAGCGCCGAGAAGCTCAGGTTCTTTCCGCCCTTGACTACTTTGGTGACGCGGTTGATCGACACCACCTGTTCCTTCAGGTTCAGGTTGCTCGCGTCGATCCGCTTTGCCGGCGTGGTAAACATAATTTGTCTAGAACTCCAATCCTGCTTCGCGAGCCGCTTCCGCCAAGGCCTTCACGCGCCCATGATACAGATACCCGCCGCGATCGAACACCACCAGTTTGATGCCTTTGTCCTTGGCGCGCTCGGCGATCAGCTTGCCGACGCTTTTCGCCCCCGCCACATTCCCACCCGTGCCCGCGTCTTTCTCGTTCGACGACGCCGCCACCACCGTGTGGCCCTGCGCATCGTCGATCACCTGCGCGTAAATATGCTTCACGCTGCGGAACACAGCCAGCCGCGGACGGTCCCCGGTTCCCCTTACGCGGCGGCGGATGCGCGTATGAATGCGCAGCCGGATTTGATTTTTAGAATCCCGTGCCATGACTAGCCTCTCATTCCTTACTTACTCGACGCTCCAGTTTTGCCGACCTTCTTACGCAGAGCCTCACCGGTATACCGCACGCCCTTATTCTTATAAGGATCCGGCGGACGCAGCGCGCGCATATTCGCCGCCACTTGGCCCAGCACTTGCCGGTCCGCGCCCGTCAGACACCAGGTGCGTCGGCTTGTCGACCTTCATGTCGACGCCGTCCGGAAGATAAAACTCGATGGGATGCGAATAGCCCAGCGTGAACGTCGCCACGCGGCCCTTCACATCGGCGCGATAGCCGATGCCGACGATTTCCAGCTCGCGCGTAAATCCGGTCGAAACGCCCTGCACCGCATTCGCCGCCAGTGCGCGCGTCAACTCCATGCAGCGCGGCCTTATCGTCGCCATCGCGTGCAGTTCCATAATGCCGTCCTGCTGGCGGATCGTGATACCGCCCGGAACCGGAACCGTCTGTTTGCCCTTCGGCCCTTCGACCATCAAGCTCGTTCGCCGATCGTGATTTTCACGCCCTTCGGCAGCGGAATCGGCTTTTTTCCAACTCTAGACATATGCTTACTCCGTTTCCGTTCCACTCTTACCAGACATGACACAGAACTTCGCCGCCCACGCCTTCCTTGCGGGCGGTGGAGCCGGTCATCACGCCGCGCGGCGTGGTCAGGATATTGATGCCCAGCCCGCCCAGATACGCGGGGCACTTCCTTTGAGCCCACGTACACCCGGCAGCCCGGGCGCGAAACCCGCTCAATCCGCGAGATCACCGGCACGTTGCCGGGAGTGTACTTGAGATAAATGCGGATCGCCTTCTTGGTGCCGTCCTCGGTCAACTTGTAAGTTGGCGATGTAGCCCTCATCCTTTAAATCTTCGCGATATCGGTCTTCAACCGCGACGCCGGCACGTCCACCTTGGGATGGCGCGCCTGCAGCGCATTGCGGATGCGCGTCAGCATGTCGGCGATCGGATCGGTTGTCGTCATTCGTTTTCCTCCTATCACTTGCGCTACCAAGCTCGCCTTGATCACGCCGGGAACTTCCCCGGCCAGCGCCAGCTTCCGGAAACAGATCCGGCACAGCTTGAACTTGCGCAGAAATCCGCGCGGCCGCCCGCACCGGAAACACCGGTTGCGATGCCGGCATTGCAGCTTCGGCGTCTTGGCGGCTTTGGCGATTCGCGAGTTGTTCGCCCTGGCAATCTTGGCAGTTGTAGCCATCGTTTCTCCTCTATGCACTCGGAACGGCATACCGAGTATTCTTCAACAGCGCCAGACCCTCGGCATCGGTCTTGGCGGTCGTGGTGATGCAAATATTCATCCCCTTGAGTTTCTCGACCTTGTTATAGTCGATCTCCGGGAAAATCAATTGATCCTTAATGCCCAGCGTGTAATTGCCGCGGCCGTCGAACGACTTGCTCGACACACCGCGGAAATCGCGCACGCGCGGCAGCGACACGTTCACCAGCCGGTCGAAAAATTCGTACATGCGATCGCCGCGCAGCGTCACCGTGCAGCCGATCGGCATGCCTTCGCGCAGCTTGAACGCCGCGATCGACTTGCGCGCCTTGGTGATCACCGGCTTCTGCCCCGCGATCTGCGCCAACTCGTTCACCGCGCCGTCCATCAGCTTGGCGTTCTGCGTCGCTTCGCCCATGCCGATGTTGAGCGAGATTTTCTCCATCTTCGGCACCGCCATCACGTTCTTGTAGCCGAACTCCTTGGTCAGCGCCGGAACCACCGTTTTTCGATAATGTCTCTTTCAACCTGCGCAGCCATACTCTTACGCCTTCTTGTCCAGAATCTCGCCGCCCTTTTTGGCGATGCGCACGCGCCGCGTCGATCGTGCCGTGTCCCTCCATCCGGTAGCCGATGCGCGTCGCCACCCCGCCAGAGGTCACAATCATCACGTTCGAAATCGCAATCATGCTCTCGCGCTCGGCGATTCCGCCCTTGATCTGCTTGCGAGGATTCGGACGCGTATGCCGCTTCACCATGCTCACGCCTTCCACCAGCACCTTGCCGCGTCCGCGATCCACGTCCAGCACCCGTCCCGTCTTGCCCTTGTCCTTCCCGGCGATCACCTTCACGGTGTCGTCTTTCTTCAGTCTTTACCTTGATCGCTTCTTGGGGCGCGTTCTAATCGCGCCGTCTGACTTTAAACGCCATTTTCTAAATAACCTCCGGCGCGAGCGATACGATCTTCATGAACTTCTTCTCGCGCAGCTCGCGCGCCACCGGCCCGAACACGCGCGTCCCCATCGGCTCGCCTACTTCGTTAATCAACACCGCCGCATTCGAATCGAACCGGATATAGGTCCCGTCCTTGCGCCGGGTCTCTTTCCGCATCCGGACGATCACGCAGCGAACCACTTTGCCCTTCTTGATCGCCGAATCGGGCGAAGCTTCCTTCACGCTGGCCGTGATGATGTCGCCCAGCCCGGCGTGCAATCCCAGATCGCCGCCGCGCGGCAAAATGCACTGTAACTTGCGGGCGCCGCTGTTGTCGGCAACTTCGAGAATGGTCCGCATCCCAATCATGATCTTTCTCCTGCCCCAGCCCTTAGCCTGCCGTATTCTGCCCGCTATTTTCTGTCTTGCCGCTATTTTCGGCCTTGGCTGCGTACTCGTTTTTCGCGGCTCGCCTGAATCCCGATCGAACTCAGATCGGTGGTCACCTGCACCGCCTTGCGCATGATCGTCCCCAGCATCCATCGCTTCAGCTTGCTCATCGGGCGGCACTCGATGATCCGCACCACGTCGCCCACCTTGGCCGGCCTGCTTTTCGTCGTGAGCGTAAAACTTCTTCCGCTTGGTCACCATCCGCTTATACAGCGGATGCGGAACGCTCCGCGTGACCTGGACCACGATCGTCTTGGCCATCTTGTTCGACACCACCGAGCCGATCTTTTCGTTCTTGATGCTCTGCTCGGGCTTTGCTCTGCTGCCTCACCTGTTCAGCGCCTATCCTTTGCCGCGGTTTCTTAGCGGCTTTTCCGCCTTGGGGCCGCCTTGGTTTCACCGCAGCCGATTTGGCAGGCTTTCGGCTGCGAGCCTTCACCTTTGCGCCGCTCGGCTGTTACCGGCATCGGAGCCGCCGCGCCGATTCCTGCTCCGCAGGACCGTCAACATGCGCGCCCGTTCTTTTCTCAGCATCTCGCAGCTTTTTTAGCCCTCCATCTGCCCCATCGACATCTGGAACCGCAGCCGGAATATCTGCTCCGCCGACTTCCGCGATCTGCTTTCGATTTCGGCCGTATCCAGCGCCCGATCTTTGTCCGCGTTCTCTTTCATGGCTCCTTCACGCTTCCCTCGGCCGTCCTTCGCGCATCACGAGCTTGGTCGGCATGACAGATCTTCGCCGCGGCCAGCCGCATGGCTTGCTCCGCGATCTCTCGGTCACGCCTTCCATCTCGAACAAAATCTTGCCGGGACGAATCACGCACACCCATTGATCCGGCGCGCCCTTGCCTTTTCCCATACGGGTTTCAGCCGGCTTCTTGGTAATCGGCTTGTCCGGGAACATCCGGATCCACACCTTGCCGCCGCGCTTAATCGACCGCGTCATCGCGACACGAGCCGCTTCAATCTGCCGATCCGTGATCCAGCCGCACCGCATGGCCTTCAATCCGTAATCGCCAAAAGCCAGCGTCGATCCGCGCCACGCCTTGCCGGTCATCCGGCCGCGCTGCTGCTTGCGGTATTTGACCTTCTTGGGCATCAACATAGCGTTATTCCGTCTTATCTCCCTCAGGAGTCTTTTCGGTCGTCTTCTCGATTGTCTTTTCAGGAGCAGGAGCCGCTTCCGGCTTCTCGCTCTTCCAACTCGGCTGCGGCGGCGATGCCATGGGCGGCAGAATCGGAGTCGACACCCGCGACGGCATCTCGCCCGGATGCGACTGAGTCGCGCCACCGTGGGCTTCCTGCACCGGCGCCGGCGGCGTCATGGCCGGACGCGGCGGACGATCCCGGTCGCGATCGCGGTCCCGATCCCTGCGCTCACGTGGCGGCATCCGGCGCGGCTCGGGCTCATTCCGCAACCCGCGCTTCTGCCCTCCAGGGAGAATCTCGCCCTTGTACACCCAGCACTTGATCCCGATCACCCCGTAAGTCGTGTACGCTTGGCTGAATCCGTAGTCGATATCGGCGCGCAGCGTGTGCAAGGGAAGCTGCCCTTGCAGATACCATTCCGTCCGCGCGATTTCCGCACCATTCAAGCGGCCCGACACGCGAACCTTAATTCCTTTGCATCCGAAGCGCAGCGCCGAATCGACCGCCTTACGCATCGCGCGCCGGAATGCCACGCGCTTTTCAAGCTGCAACCCGATCGCTTCCGATACCAGTTGCGCGTCCAGTTCCGGCTTGTGCACTTCCTGGATATCGATGAAGACTTCGCGCTTGGTCTTCTTCGCCAGGTCGCCCTTCAGCTTCTCGATCTCCGCGCCTTTGCGCCCGATGATGATCCCCGGCCGCGACGTGTGAATCGTGATGCGCAGCTTATTCCCGGGCCGATCCACTTCAATCGAGCTCACGCCCGCAGCCTTCAGCCGCTCCCGCAGAGCGTCCTTCAGCTCCAGATCCTCACGCAGCAGCTTCGCGTAGTCCTGCTTGGCGAACCAACGGGACCGCCAGGTCTTGGTGACCCCCAGCCGGAACCCATAAGGATGTACTTTCTGACCCATTTACTTTGTGTCCTCCGACCGTCTCTCGTCTCCCACCTTCACGATGATGTGCGACATCCGGCGTTGGTACCGGTAGGCGCGCCCCATCGGCGCGGGACGCACGCGCTTCATGCGCGGCCCTTCATTGACGTATGCCTCAACCACGAACAGCTTGTCGACATCCACGTCGTTCGACCGGTTTTCCGCGTTGGCAATCGCCGACCGCAGCACCTTCTCGACCGACGGCGCAATCCGCTTGTTCGTCGTCCGCAGAATATTGATCGCGTCCCCCGCCTTCTGGCCGCGGATCAAGTCCACCACCAGCCGTATCTTCTGGGGCGAGGTCCGAATGTATCTGGCTTCTGCCTTAGCTTAGCATATGGATTCCTATGACCCGCCTAGCGGCTTGGCGCTCTTCTCCGGAGCTGCCTTGGCGGCGTGTCCCTTAAACGTACGCGTCGGCGAAAATTCGCCCAGCTTATGCCCAACCATGTTCTCGGTGATGTACACCGGTATAAACTTCCTGCCGTTGTGCACCGCGAGCGTGTGCCCGATGAATTCCGGCAGAATGGTCGACCGGCGCGACCACGTCCGGACTACTTTCTTCTCGTTCTTGTCGTTCATCGCGCCCACCTTTTTCATCAGGTGGTCGTCCACGAACGGGCCTTTTGCTAATGAACGTCCCATGTCTTATCTCTTTCTTCTCTTTCCGCGTGACGATCCACTTGTTCGTCCGCTTGTTGTTCCGGGTCTTGAACCCGCGCGTCGGCTGACCCCACGGCGTCACCGGATGACGGCCGCCCGAAGTCTTGCCTTCGCCGCCGCCGTGAGGATGGTCGACCGGATTCATCGACACGCCGCGATTGTGCGGCATCTTGCCCATCCAGCGCTTCCGTCCGGCCTTGCCCAGGCTCACATTCTCGTGCTCGACGTTGCCCACCTGCCCGATGGTCGCCGTGCACTCCACCTGCACTTTGCGAATTTCACCCGACGGCAGCTTCAACTGAGCGTAATCCGCCTTCTCTTGAAACCAACTGGGCCTGCGCCCCCGCCGAACGAGCCATCTGCCCGCCCTTGCCCGGCCGCAATTCGATGTTGTGCACCACCGTACCAGCTGGAATATTCTTCAACGGCAGCGCATTGCCGACCAGAATATCCGCGTCCGGCCCCGACATGACCATCCGGCCCGACTTCAGCCCGGCCGGCGCCAGAATATAGCGCTTTTCGCCGTCCACGTAATGCAGCAGCGCGATCCGCGCGCAGCGATTCGGATCGTATTCGATGGACGCGACTTTCGCCGCAATCCCGATCTTGTCGCGCTTGAAATCGATCTCGCGGTAGCGCTGCTTATGCCCGCCGCCCGGAATCGCGACGAAATCCGCCCCGTGCTGTTCCGGCCGCCGGTCGCCCGCTCGCCCCTACCAGGCTCTTTTCGGGCGTCTGCTTGGTGATGTCCTCGCGCGAACCACCGTCGTGGAAACGGCGTGTCGGCGTTGTCGGTCTGTAACTCTTGATCGGCATCTCCCCTTAGATCTCCGCGTACTCCGGCATCTTCTCGCCGGGCTTCAGCCTGACGTAGGCTTTTTTCCAATCGCGGCGATAGCCCGGCAAAACGGCCGCGCCGCCGCAGCTTGCCCGCCGTCACCGACGTCCGGACATCCTCCACTTTCACCTTGAATATGGTCTGGACCGCCTGCCGGATCTGGGTCTTGTTCGCGCCAGAGCCACTTCAAAACACAGGGTTTGTTCGGCGTCTTTCTTGGTCGACGCCCTTTTCGGTCACGATGCGGCCGCTTGATCACATCGTAAACCGGTCATTTCGCCAGTGCCTCCGAAAGTTTCTTCGCCGCGGCTTCCGTAGCACCACCTGCTCGTGCCGCCAGCAGATCGTAAACATTCACCTCGCGGCTCGAAACCAGCTTTACGCCTTCGAGGTTGCGGCTCGATAGCTGCAAATTGCGATTGTCTCGTCGTTATCCACCAGCAGCACCGTCTTCGCCGCTTCGAGCACGTTGAGCGCCTTCCGCATCAGCTTGGTCTTCGGCTCGCCAGCGTGAACTCGTTGACCACCCGCAATTCGCCGTCCCGAAGCTTCGCCGACAGAGCGCTGCGCAGCGCGCCCAGCTGCATTTTCTTCGGCAAGCGATACGCGTAACTATGCGGCTGCGGTCCGTGAACCGTGCCGCCATGACGCCACAGTGGACTGCCGGATCGAACCCATGCGCGCCCGGCCCGTCCCCTTCTGCTTCCACAATTTCTTGCCCGACCCAGCCACCTCATGGCGAGTCTTGGTCGACGCCGTCCCGCGCCGCTGCTCCGCCAGTAATGCCGGACGGCTTCATACAGCAGCGCTTCGTTCACCGGTGCGGCGAAAACTTCGTCCGCCAAGTCCACCGTGCCCGACTTTTTTGTTATTCAGATCGATGATGTCTACGCTCGGCATGGCTACCTCTTCGCCCTCCGCACCATCACGTAGCCGCCGTTCGGTCCGGGAACCGCGCCTTTGATCAGCAGTACGTTCTCTTCCGCGTCCACTTCCACGATTTCCAGATTCCGCACCGTCACGCGGCCGTTCCCAGCTGCCCCGCCATCCGCATCCCGGGAAATACTCGCGAAGGAAAGCTCGAAGCGCCGATCGATCCCGGCGCCCGGTGAAACATCGAACCGTGCGAGCCTCGGACCGCCTTAAAATGATGGCGCTTGACAATGCCGCGCAAAGCCTCGGCCTTTGCTCACGCCGATCACGTCCACTTTGTCGTTGGGCTTAAACTCGTCCACCAGCACGCGATCGCCGGCCTTTAAGTCGCCGTCAGTCCCGGCGCAGCCGGAACTCGCGCAGGTACCGCACGCCCTCCGCGTCCGGACTTCTTCAGTGCCCGGCCGCGGGCTTCGAGACGTCGCGATTTCTTGGCGTACTCCATGAACCCAAGCTGCACCGCGTCATAACCGTCGGTCGCCGGCGTCTTGCGCTGCACCACCACGCACGGCCCGGCCTTCAGCACCGTGACCGGAACCACTTGCCCGTCCGCGCGGAACACCTGCGTCATCCCGATCTTCTTGCCTAAAATTCCTGGGCTCATAGAAACTCCACAGGACTCCGGGCCACCATCACTGGCCCCTGGGTCGCTCATTTCCCTGTCTACTTTCCCTTTCCAAACGCCTTAATCTCCACATCCACGCCCGCCGGCAGATCCAGCTTCATCAACGCATCCACCGTATCCTGCGTCGGCTCCAGAATATCCAGCAGCCGCTTGTGGGTGCGGATCTCAAACTGCTCCCGGCTCTTCTTATCCACGTGCGGCGAGCGCAGCACCGTGTACAGATTCCTCACCGTCGGCAGCGGAATCGGACCCGCCACCTGCGCACCGGTCCGCTTCGCCGTATCCACGATTTCCGTCGTCGATTGATCGAGGATCCGGTGATCGTACGCCTTCAGGCGGATTCGAATGCGTTCTCTTAAGACTCATTTTGACTGCTCCGTCTCGATTCCGCCAGAATCTCCGTCACCGTACCCGCGCCCACCGTTCGTCCGCCTTCGCGAATCGCGAAACGCAACCCTTTGTCCATGGCGACCGGCGTGATCAGCTCCACTTCCAGGCTCACGTTGTCGCCCGGGCATCACCATTTCCATGCCTTCCGGCAACTGCGCCACGCCCGTCACGTCCGTGGTCCGGAAATAGAACTGCGGCCGGTAGCCCTTGAAGAACGGCGTGTGACGCCCGCCCTCATCCTTGCTCAGTACGTAAACTTCGCCCTTGAACTTCTTGTACGGCTTGATCGACCCCGGCTTCGCCACCACCTGCCCGCGCTCCACGTCGTCTTTTTCAATCCCGCGCAGCAGCAGCCCCACGTTGTCGCCCGGCGCGACCCTCGTCCAACAACTTCTTGAACATTTCGACGCCCGTGACCACCGTCTTGCGCGTGTCGCGTGAACCCCACGATCTCCATTTCCTCGCCGACCTTGCAGATCCCCTTCTCGATCCTGCCCGTCACCACCGTGCCGCGGCCCTTGAATCGAGAAAATATCTTCCACCGGCATCAGGAACGGCTTGTCGATCACCCGCTCCGGCATCGGAATGTAAGTGTCGACCGCATCCATCAGCTCGTCGATCGCCTTTTCCCACTTCTCTTCCCCGTTCAACCCGCCCAGCGCCGACACCTTCACCACCGGCAGATCGTTCCCAGGGAATCCGTAATAAGTGAGCAGCTCGCGAACTTCCAGCTCAACCAGCTCGAGCAGTTCCGGATCGTCCACCATGTCGACTTTATTCAACGCGACCACGATGTACGGCACACCCACCTGACGGGCGAGAAGAATATGCTCGCGCGTCTGCGGCATGGGACCGTCGGTCGCCGCCACCACGAGAATCGCTCCGTCCATCTGCGCCGCGCCAGTGATCATGTTCTTGATGTAGTCGGCGTGACCGGGGCAATCCACGTGAGCGTAATGCCGCTTGGCAGTCTCATACTCGACGTGCGCCACCGCGATCGTGATCCCGCGAGCCTTCTCTTCCGGCGCATTATCGATCGAATCGAAGCTCCGGAACTTATTTTTCGGATTGTGCTTGGACAGCGTCTTGGTGATCGCCGCCGTCAACGTCGTCTTCCCGTGATCGATGTGACCGATGGTCCCAACGTTGATATGCGGCTTGCTGCGATCAAATTTTTCCTTCGCCATATGACTCTCCCTAAACCAAAAACTAACTGAAAAACCTAACTCGCGACCTTGCCCTGCGCCCGGCTGGTGATCTCTTCGGAAACACTCTTCGGCACTTCCTCGTACTGCCCGAAATGCATCGTGAACGCGCCGCGGCCCTGTGTCCGCGACCGCAATTCCGTCGCATATCCGAACATTTCCGACAGCGGCACCATCGACTTGATGATCTGCGTACTGCCCAGAATCTCCGTGCCCTCTAAGCGTCCGCGCCGGGATATCAGGTCCCCGTTCACCGAACCCATATACTCGTCCGGCACCACCACTTCGACCCGCATCACGGGCTCCAGCAGCGCCGGCTTGGCCTTGCGAGCCGCTTCCTTCACACAGATCGAGCTGCAAATCTTGAACGCCATTTCCGACGAATCGACATCGTGATAGGCCCCGTCGAATACGGTAACCTTCACATCCGACATCGGATATCCAGCCATAATTCCATGTTCCAGCGCCTCGACGACGCCTTTCTCAATAGCCGAAATGAATTCTTTCGGAATGTTGCCGCCGCGTACTTCGTCCTCGAACTCGAACCCGCCCGTTGTCAACGGCTCGATCCGCAACTTGACGCGAGCGTACTGGCCGCTGCCGCCGGTCTGCTTCTTATGCGTGTAATCGTATTCCGCGGTCTGCCGCACCGTCTCGCGATAGGCCACCTGCGGCTTGCCGACATTGGCGCCGACGTTAAACTCGCGCTGCATGCGGTCAACGATAATTTCGAGATGCAACTCGCCCATTCCGGCGAGAATGGTTTGCCCAGTCTCTTTATCCGTCGACACCCGCAGCGTCGGATCTTCCTGCACCAGCTTCGCGATCGCCATGCCCAGCTTCTCTTGATCGGCCTTGGTCTTCGGCTCGATCGCGAGCTGGATCACCGGGGCCGGGAAATCGATCGATTCGAGCATCACCGGGTGCTTCTCATCGCAAATCGTATCCCCCGTCACCACGTTCTTCAATCCCACCGCCGCGCATATATCGCCGGCCAGAATCTCGGTGATCTCTTCACGCTTATTGGCGTGCATCTTCACCAGACGCCCGATCCGCTCCTTGCGCGATTTCGCAGACGTTGTAAATCGTGTCGCCCGCGCCCAGCCGGCCCGAATACACGCGAATAAACGCGAGCTGGCCGACAAACGGGTCAGTCATGATCTTGAACACCAGCGCCGCAAAGGGCTCCGCATCAGAGGAGTTGCGCACAATGTGCTTTTCCGGATCGTCGACATCCAGACCCTGGATCGGCGGAACGTCAAGCGGCGAAGGCAGATAGTCCACCACCGCATCGAGCAGGTTCTGAACGCCCTTATTTTTGAACGCCGTGCCACACACCACCGGGAAAATCTTCTGCGCATGGTCGCCTTGCGGATTCCCGCTTGCAACTCAGCCTCCGTGATCGCCACGCCCTCGACGAACTTCGCGAACAGATGGTCGTCGCTCTCGGAAACCGCCTCGACCAGCTTTTCGCGATATTCCTTGGCCAGCTCGAGCAAATCCTCGGGAATCTCGACTTCGTCGATATTCCGCGCCCAACTCTTCGTCGCGCCACACGCGACGCCTTCATGGTGACCAGGTCGACGATGCCCTTGAACTGATCCTCGGCGCCGATAGGAAGCTGAATCGGAACCGGCCGGCACTTTAACCGGTCGACGATGGTATCGACCGAGCGGAAAGTAATCCGCACCCACGCGATCCATCTTATTGATGAAGCAAATGCGCGGAACGCCGGTATTTATCGCCCTGCCGCCACACTGTTTCCGACTGCGGCTGCACGCCCGCCACGGCATCGAACACCGCCACGGCGCCGTCGAGAACGCGCAAGCTGCGTTCCACTTCAGCCGTGAAATCGACGTGACCCGGAGTATCGATAATGTTGATCGTGCAATCCCGCCACTCGCACGTGGTCGCGGCAGACGTAATCGTAATGCCGCGCTCCTGCTCCTGCTCCATCCAATCCATCACCGCCGTGCCCTCATGGACCTCGCCGATCTTGTAGGTCCGGCCGGTGTAATAGAGGATACGCTCGGTGGTGGTCGTTTTCCCGGCATCAATGTGGGCCATGATGCCGATGTTCCGCATCTTCTCGAGTGGTACAGTGCGAGCCATAAAATCTTACTTCGATTACCAGCGGTAATGCGCGAAAGCCTTATTGGCCTCCGCCATACGATGTACGTCGTCCTTTTTCTTGATTGCGCCGCCCCGAAGGTTGGCCGCGTCGTTCAATTCATTCGCCAGCTTTTCCGGCATGCCCTTCTCGGGCCGGGTCCGCGCATTGATCAGAATCCAGCGAATCGCCAGACTGGTCCGCCGGTTATTCGGAACTTCGACCGGCACCTGATAGTTCGCGCCACCGACACGCCGCGTCTTCACTTCGAGCAGCGGGCTGCAGTTCTCCACGGCCTTCTTGAACAGCTTGAGCGGATCGTCCTGCGTTCGCTCCTTAATCGTGTCCATCGCCGCGTAAAAAATCTTCTGCGAGACTGCCTTCTTGCCGTCCCACATCATCGAATTCACGAACTTCTCGGCAAGCGTCGAGTTGTACACCGGATCCGGCAATAATCTCGCGGGATTCAGGTCTGCGTCTGCGTGGCATACTCCTATTTCGCGGCTCCCTTCGGACGCTTGGCTCCATATTTCGAGCGGCTCTGTTTGCGATCCGACACGCCCGCGGTATCGAGCGTCCCGCGCACCACGTGATAGCGCACGCCGGGAAAATCCTTCACGCGGCCTCCGCGGATCAGCACGATCGAGTGCTCCTGCAGATTATGCCCTACGCCTGGGATGTAGGTCGTCACTTCAATCCCGTTGGTCAGCCGCACACGGGCTACTTTACGCAGCGCGGAATTGGGCTTCTTCGGGGTCGTGGTATAGACGCGCGTGCAAACCCCGCGCCGTTGCGGGCAAGCCTGCAACGCCGGGCTGGCCGTCTTATAGCGCGTGGGGCGTCTGCCCTTGCGCACAAGCTGGTTGAACGTCGGCACGAACTTCCTCTCTGAAGATAATTGTTAGAATCCACCAGAAAACGAGCGCGGAACAACAAATTTACGCCCATTCCCAAAACTTGCGAGGTCCAAAACAAAAAAGGTTGGTGACTTCGGACTAGCCCATACCCCTGACAGCGTAGAATCCGTCAGAGTAGCGGGGCCGGCCCCGGCCGGACTCTCCATCAGAAGAGCGGTAGCACGAGAGCAGAAGATCAACTCGCTAACTCTATAGAGAATAGCGAAACTGCAAAAGGTTGTCAAATGCGATGTTGCAATTGCGCTTCCAGCGCACCTTCAACTCGCGATGATTCTAGGTCGCGGCAACCGGAGTCTTCTTCTTCGGACTCCGCCGCTTCTCGACAGGAGGCGTTCGGTCGCTCTTTTTCAGATTCGGGAAGACGATCGATAAAACGAACTTTTTTTCGCCATGATCGTCAAACTTGATCACGACATACTCTTCATTGCACGACATTACGCTCCCCAGTCCGAACTTCGGATGTTCGACTTGAGCGCCTTGAGCGAAGGCAGGTTTTATGGCCATTGGGAACCGGAAATCCTTAGAGAGGGGGTCGACACCCTCAATTCATTGTAACAAAGGCGAGCCCGCCGCGTTAAAATGAGTTCCGGTAACGTCACCCCACGCCGAAAAGTCGGCGTCTCTTATAAAGATGTTCCCAGCCTTGTCCGAACCGTTTATAGACGCTCCAGGAGTCTTTTCATGAACCGCATCGCCATCTTTCTAGCCTCGGCCGTCATATTGGCCGCTCAGCCGATCCGCAATCGCTACATCGTCGTATTCGAGACCGCGCCCGCCGCCGGCGTGTCCATCGCCAAGGGCCTGCGCTACTCGGCCGCCGATAAGGATGTGCAGGCACAGCGGCTTCTGATCCAATCGGAACATGTCCAGGCCGAAGCCGCCATAACCGCCCTCGGCGGAGCCGTCACGCATCACTTCGACACCGTCCTGAACGGGATGGCGGTCACGATGACCCCGGATGCTGCCGCTCAGCTTCGCCAAACCGCTGGCGTGAAATGGGTTCATCCGGTCAACCGGCACCATATCCGCCTGGACCACGCCGTCAACGTGCACCAGATCACGCAGGCATGGCAGGCGATTTCAGGCGGCCAGGCGGGCTCCGGCGCTGGGATCAAGATCGCCATCCTCGACACCGGAATCGACGTGACCCACCCCGGCTTCCAGGGGTTTACCACCGCCATCCCCAGTGGGTACCCTATGACCACCAACGCCGCAGAGGTGGCCAATACCAACAACAAAATCATCGTCTCGCGTTTTTATACCGATGACGCGGATGGTATATCGGTCACCACCGGAACCCCTTGCACTGCTTCCTTCGCTACCGAAGAATGCGGTCACGCGACGGCGGTTGCCATGGTCGCCGCCGGGATGCCCAACAATCCGGGGATCACCGGCATCGGGACCCTGGTAGGCGTCGCCTCCGGGGCGTGGCTGGGGAATTATAAAATTGCCGACGACACCGGTGCCAGCGACGATGTGACTTTAATCGCCGGCCTCGAAGACGCGGTCAACGACGGAATGGACGTCGCCAATTACAGCGCCGGCGGTCCGGTGATCAATTCGACTGACGAAAATGGTCCTGCCGAATCGGCGATTAAAACCGCGGTGGCCGCGGGAACGCTATTCGTGACTGTCGCGGGCAATGACGGGCTGCCGGGACAACCCGCCATCGGAGCGGTCGAAAGCCCCGGCGCGGGGCGCGATGCGATCACTGCCGGGTCCAGTGAAAACGAGCGGATGTTCTACTTCAGTGCCTCGGTTGGCTCCTTGCCGCCGGTCCTCGCCATTCTGCCGGACGCGTTCCAGGGTTTCGTAAGCGGGCAGCTCGGCGGGACGGTGGTGGATGTGAGCGCGATCGATGGGAATGGCTACGGCTGCAATGCCTTGCCCAACAATAGCCTGCTCAACCAGATCGCTCTGATCCAGCGCGGACCCATCGGCGCCGCCTGCGCCTTCGATACGAAAATCTCCAACGCGGCGAACGCCGGCGCCGCGGGCGTGGTTGTCTTCGACGATCAGAATGAGGCGCTCTACGACTTCACCATCGACATGAACTTCGACGGGACGCTTTTCTTCCCAAGCATCACCGTCACCAACATACCGATGTTGTTCATCAGCCAAAGCGATGGCCTGGCGCTGCGGGCCGCAATCGATGCCAACGCCGGCATCCAGGGGAATATGGACTTGGACGGCATCACTTCCCTTCCGCGGCCTACCAACGTCGTCAGCGATTTCTCCAGCCATGGCCCGACGCCCGGGGGCAGCCTGAAACCGGACGTGCTCGCCGTGGGCGACTTCATGTTTACCGCGGACGCGACCGCCAACGATCCGCTTACGCCTTATTTTTACGGGAGCGGCACCAGTTTTTCGGCCCCGTTGATCACCGGCTCCATCGCCTTGGTGAAATCGGCTCGCCCGGGGCTGACGGCCTTACAGTACAAATCTCTGATCCTGAACAGCGCACCCGAGCTCGATCAGTATACCGATGGGAGCATCGCCCCGCCTGAACTCGCCGGGTCAGGCATTCTGAACGTCATGAACGCGCTTCAGAACGACCTGGCAGCCTCGCCCACATCGCTGAACTTTGCCGCTCCGCTGACGCCCCCGGGCGGTGGCAGCTCTTCCGCGCGCCCCGCCGTGTCCGCCGCCGCCACATCGGTGACCCAGGCGGTGACCCTGACCAACGTCGGATCGGCCTCCGACAATTTCACGGTTTCAGTGACTTCACTCGATAACCTCGCCACGCCTAACATCGATACGTCGTCCTTCAGCCTTAACCCCGGCGCGACGCAAACCATCAATGTCAGCTTGAGCACCAGCGGCTTAGCGCCCGGAACCTATCACGGATTCATCGTGATCGCCGGCACGCAAACCCAAATTTCCACCCGGATTCCTTATTGGTATGCCGTCCTTGGGAACTCGGTCCAGACGATTAACGTATTGAACTCCCCGCAGTTCGATACCACCGGCGACACCACGCAGATCTTTTTCCGCTGCGCCGACGTGGCGAATATGCCCCTCGATCCCCAAAGTAATCCCACAGTAACCACGTCCAACGCCCGTGCCCGTGTGAAGGACGTCATCGCGGTGGGCGATATTGCGGGAACGTTCCAGGCCGACATCGTGATCGGCCGCGCCGACACCAACGGGATCAATACTTTCACCATCACCGCCGACGGAATCAAACAACCCGTCATTGTTTTTGTCCAATAGCGCCCCAGCGGGGAACTTCCGGACCCCAGGTGGTGTCATTATGGTTGTCGAAGCGGTAAGATTGGTGCGAGGGGCGCCAAAAAGTGGCGGATACTACCGTCGGTTTCCAGTTCGACGCGTGCAGGCCCGATGTGGCCGCGCCCGTGCTGCGCGATGACGAGTCCGTCCTGGTACTCAACCTCCGCGGCGGCATCGAATCGGCCTATGAAGACCTGATCCGGCGCTTTGAGCAGCCGGTTTTCAACATCGTCAGCCGCCTGATGGACGATCCTGTGGACGCCGCCGACGTAGTTCAGGAAGTTTTCCTCAAGGTTTTCCGCAGCATCGTATCGTTCCGGCAGGATAGCTCGCTTAAGACCTGGATTTACCGGATCGCCGTGAATGAGGCGCGTAATCATCGCCGCTGGTTCAGCCGGCATCGCCGGCGCGAGGTTTGCCTGGAAGGCGATTCCTACGGTCTTGAAAACGAAGCTCTTGGATATCGGGACTGGCTGCCCGATCCGGGCCGGTCGCCGTTTGACCTGACCCTGGATGCGGAGACCCAAGCCCTGATTGAGCAGGCGTTGTTGAAGCTGAATCCGAAGTTTCGGGCGGCGCTGGTCTTGCGCGAGCTCGAAGGCCTGAGTTACGAGGAGATCGCCGAGATTCTCGATATCTCTCTCGGCACCGTGAAATCGCGAATCCTGCGAGGGCGGGACGCGCTAAGAAAACATTTGGCGGGACAGTTGAGCCGGCGGCGGCTCCGGACTGGTCGCCTCAACTTGCGGATTAACATGCGCACGAAGATCGAAGCATCGTGCGTGCAGTCAAGAGAGTGTATGGCGGTATGAAACGCGAACGTGAACAAGCGCTGAATGACGAGACTCTGAGTCGAGCCTTGCGCGGCTTGCCCCGGCGCATTCCTCCGCCGAATCTCGCCAGTTCTCTGCGTGTCATCGCCTCGCGGGAGCGCCGCCGCATCGTCTACGGGCCCGGCGCCGCGCTGGCTGACCGTATGCACTTGTTCTTCACGAATCTGATGCGCCCCCTGGCGCTGCCTTTCGCGGGCGGCCTGTTTTCGGCAGTGGCTCTGTTCAGCATGTGCCTGCTGCCGATGTATCCCGTACGTGGGTCCGGCGCCTTTGACGTGCCGACGGGCCTGACGACGCCGGCTGCGCTCGAAACCACCGCGCCCATCGCCGCCAACACCGGCGACGTGGTGGTGGATGTCACCGTCGACGTTTTCGGCCGCATGGTGGATTACAAGATCGTCAGCGGCAACGCGGCGCGGGACGAATCGCTGCGTCGAAGCATCGAAGGAACGCTGTTGCGAACCACGTTTATTCCCGCCACTGCCTTGGGTCAGCCCGTGGAAGCTAAAATGCGGCTCTCGCTGCGGACCATCCACATCGACGTGAGAGGCTGACCAACACTTCGAGTGCCCAGGCGCTTCGGCCAGCATTTCCTCGCACGCAAATCGATCCTCGATAGCATCGCTTCAGCCGCTTGCCCCGTTGAAACTCCTTTAGTCATCGAAATCGGCCCCGGCAAGGGCGCCCTGACCGAGCCCCTTCTTGAACGCGCAAAGAAAGTGGTCGCGATTGAAGTCGACCCGTATCTGGTCCATTACCTTCAACAGAAATTTCGCGACCCGATCGACCAGGGCCGCCTGGTTCTTATAGAAGGCGACGTGCTGAAGACTGACCTGACCGCTTGGGGACCCGCCGTGATCGCGGGCAATCTTCCGTATTACATCACTTCGCCGATTCTCGAAAAGCTGTTCACCCTGGGAGACCAATGGACTCGCGCTGTTTTCCTGGTCCAGTCCGAAGTGGCCGCGCGCCTGGTTTCGCCGCCGGGCAATCGCGATTTCGGCTATCTCAGCGTCCAGACCCAGTTCCACTCGCACATCGAAACTCTGTTCCAGGTATCGAGAGCCGCTTTCCGCCCGCCGCCTAAAGTCGACAGCGCGGTGGTGCGGCTGGAGCCTCGCAATGTAGCTGCCGAGCTCGCCGTCACCGACCCCGCGGCGTTTTTGCGCTTCGCCTCGGCGGCTTTCCGCCACAAACGTAAGACCCTGCGCAATAATCTCGCGCCGGTCTACGGAACCGAGCTGATTACATCGCTAAAAGGAACTCAACGCCGCGCCGAGCAACTGAGCGTCGCCGAATTGGTCGACCTGCACCGGAAAGTGCTCAATTCTCAGACGGCTTCTCCGCCCGAGTGATCACGAAAATCTCCACCGGTCCTTTTTGCGATTCGAGTTTCAACCCGAGCTGTTCCTGAACCGCCGTAAAAATGGACGGTCCCGCGGGATCGGCGGGCGGCGGAGCCGGCATGCCCGGCGGCAATTGCATATTCGCGATCTGACTCTCGTCCGGAGTCCATTCGAGCTTAATGTCGTACTTAGCCGTTAATCCGGTCTTATCGATGACCGTGCGCCCCAGCAACCTCGAAAGCGTCGGCGCGAGCTGCGACACCGGGACCCCGTAGGCACTCACCATTCTCGGTTGCATCATCATAGCGCCGCAGTAGTTTGGACGCGCCTGCCCCGGCGCCGGCGGCGGAGGAGGCTTAAGAGGATCGAACGCTAAACAAGTGCTGCCTTCCTTGGACTCCGCGAGGCCAGGCCCCAGCTTCCCGTCCTTCTTCGCCAAAACCAGCGCATAGACCGGCATCTCCCTGGTCTCTTTTTGAATCGTCAACTGGAACCGGTCCGCCAGCAGCGCCTGAAGCATCAGCGGAATCTCACCCTCCTTAGGCGTCGTCTCAGCCTTGGCGGAAATATCAAATCGCGCCGAATCGAACCATGCAGGTCCGCCGGAAATCTGGAATGGCTGAATGCGATAGGCCATCTGCACCATATCTTTCAGCGTCAGGTTGTTTATATTGACCCTTCCGCCGGGACTGTTTCGCATGTACATCCCGCGCCCGCCAGGCGCCGCAGGCTTTATCGACGCGACCTCGAATTGAGGACCAGGACCAGTCTGCGCGATCGCGCAACTCCCCACCGCCAGAATCGCCGCACCTATTTTCAAAGCCCGCATGTCATCCCCCTATCAATTCTCTGACGGCTTCTCCGCCCGAGTGCGGTTTCGGCCGATCCATTCCATCCCGAATTTCCTATTCTCGAGCCCGGTGCATGGTGATTTCTCTCTCTATTAGCCGCGCGCCGTCAGGCTCGCACGGCACAGACACCCTTGCAGGGGCGAATCCGCGCTTGGTGAGGACACCACGCAGCTCTCCTCCAACGTCAACTGACTGCAGGATGCGTCCAAACGCATCGCTAGATGTCGAGCGCCCCGAGATTCCCTCAGCCGTCCAAGCGGCATCGAGTATAGGACGAGCGTCTTCATCTCGAACTCTTACTAGAATTGTGCACGAGGAAGCCCATGGGCCGAAATGGTTACAGCCTTCCGGCACATAGGTAAAGTACAACTGTTTTGTCACCGGCCACGAAGGGGTAACGTTCTTAATCGCAACCGCGCCGCACATGTCGAATCCAACAATGATAGTCACGGGTTCCAGTGGCGCGTCGCACAATTTTGCAATGCCCAGACCATCGGTGCGTGCTTCGTCTCCGAACTCTTTAGACTCTCTTTGAATAATCACGGCGGGAATGCCAGCGAGGGGTCTGCCGGACGGACTGCTCACTTTCACTGCAAAAGCGCAGTACTGGTCTGCGCCGCTCGCAGCGGCCACGAGACAGACTCCGAAGCCAAGTGCTATTTGCAAGCGGACAAATATCTTACTCATTGTGGTTCTATGGAATCGTTGATCGTGGCCTTACTCGGACCCTTAGCGCGCGCGAAAGCATGGCGCCAAGCTCGCATGCCCCCTATTAAACCTCAATCCACCCCTGCGCGGGCACCACTTCGCCGGCAACTCATCCTGCGCGATGGTCACCCGAAAGCGGTGGCCCACCAGCCGGGCGCTTATCTCGACAATCCGCCCGACCGCGACTTGCACCATTGCTCGGCAAGTATCGAACTCGATCCCAAACCCGCTAGTCACATCGGAGTCCAGCCTAACGTAAAGATGCTCGCCATCGGTCCCATAGAAAATTTCGCGAACCGGCGGCCCCCCGCCGTGCATCGAGCCCGACCTGGTATCCGGACGATAACGGCCCGCTCCCAGCCATTCGAAGTACGAAGTCACCTCGCCATCGATGGTCGCGTGAATCGGATTCGAGGGCGCTTCACGAAACTCCCCCGCATGCGATTGGAGAATGGGACGCGACAACGCCGCCGGAGGCTTCAGCCCCAGCGCACGATAGACATTCGACAAATGCTGCGCGATACAGCTCATCGAATTCCTGCCGGTTGTCCGAGCTGTGCTCCGGCCCATACCACCAGCACCAGTCGCTGCCCTCCGAGATCAGCAGCTCCTCGTACGCCAGCGACTTCATCTCTTCAGACACCCCGCCGCGCTTTCATAAGCCAGCCGCGCGTCGAGCAGCAGTTCCCACGCCTGATTGTCTTCCTTCGAGCCGATCCAGATATCGAAGTTTGCGTTAATCCACGATCCTGGAAAAACTCCGCCCAGCGGATGCGCCTCAAACTTCGCCAGCGCTTCAGAAACCGTCACGGCTTCCAGATCCGGGGCTTCCGAAATGCGCCGGTACAGCTCGCGCAGGAAGGGACGCCCGTTCGCTTCATACCAATCCCACGCATTCTCGCCATCGAGGATGATCGGCACCAGCGCATCGCGCCGCCCGCCTGTGTTTTCCCGGATGCGCGACAAGAAATGTTCCGCCGCATCCGCCGCATTCATGCGTTGATACTGAAACCCGATCAGATCGCTCAAATAATGATCGCGAAATAAAAGCCGAATCTCGCGGTCCTGTTGATGCCATAAGTACGCCTGATAGGTGACGTCGGCTCCGGCCTCGCGATTCAACGTCCGCGCGAGCACCCCGTTGTCGCTGGCGGCCCACTTGAACCCGCACTCGGCGGCCAGCCCCAGCGCTTCATCCGAAACCGAACCCTCCGACGGCCACAGCCCCACCGGCTCCACGCCCAGCTTATCCCGCATATACGAACGACCCCGGCTAAGCTGGTCCCGCGCATCCTGTGGATATTCAAACCGCCGCGGCAGAGCGATTCCAGGATGCGAAACCCCCGCAATATCGGAATCGCAAATCAGCGGCAGAATCGGATGATAAAACGGCGTCGTCGAAATCTCGATCTGGCCGCGCGCCGAAAATTCGCGATACACCGGCAGCACGCGCGCCAGAGATTCCCGCTGCTTCCGCGCCATCGTCGCCTGATCTTCCAGCGAATAATCGCGGCCCTTCTTACCAATTCCTGGAGTTCGGCATCCCGCGCCAGCAAATCCTCATCGAACCAGACCAGCTGGCTCAACACCTGCAAATCGCGCATATCCCGTTGAGCGGACAAGCCGTCTTTCTTTTCGTAGAGCTCCCGATAACGCGGATAGCGATAAATCATGTGCTCCACGTTCGCCTGAAACAGATAACGCAGCATGAAGACCCGCTGCGATTCCGTCAGGCCATCCGCCGGCGTAATCGCGACATCCAGAAATGGATCGGAAGCGGTACCCGCCGCGTATTCCTCGATCTGCGAAATCATTGAGGGCACCAGGTTGAAGGTCTGGTGAACGTGCGGAAATTGTTCCAGGATCTGGACCATCCCCGCGTAATCTTTCAACGCATGCAGCCTGGTCCACGGCAGCTTATATTCGCCGGTCCACAAATCCTTGTAGAACGGCTGATGCATGTGCCACAGGAAACAAAGCGTGGTCATGCGGCGAACAGGACGTCGACTTTAGTGTCTAGCCGCGAAATAGCTTCGCACCGGAACGGGAGGCTGGGTCCCCTTGATCGCGATCCACAAAATGTCGTTCAACTCATCATCGTCGATCTCATCGGCGTCATTAAAGTCCATTTTCGCGGATCGTTCCGCCGTCGCCGACTTCGGGGGATTCTTGTCGGTCAGGGAAATCCTCGGCTTCTCCGCCGTATAGCTGGCCTGATTCGGCTTCCCCGCGAACGCCGCATACAAAGGACGCGCGCCCGCATCGAAGTGCGTCAACGGGCGCATGCCGAGAATCAGCTCCATGGTCCGCAGAATCGACGACTGATTGTACATCGTGCTGTCGATGATCCCGCGATGCGTGTACGGCGAAATCGCCAGCATCGGCGAACGGTGCGAATCCACGTGATCCGGTCCATTCTGGGCGTCATCCTCAATCACGAAAATCGCCGTCGAAGCCCAAAACTTGCTCTTCGAAACTCCCTCGACGATCATTCCCAGCGCGTAGTCGTTATCCGCGAACAGCGATAGCGGAGCCATCTTTTCCGCCGTAGTGCCATTGGTATGATCGTTGCCCAGGCGCAGGATCATCATATTCGGCATGGTCCCGCTCTTTTCGAATTCCTTCACGTCTTCGAGGAACGTGCGCGCGCGCCCCACGTCCGGGTAATCCAAATCGAAACTCCGGTAGCGCATATTCGTGATCGGCTTCAGCGACGGGTCCTGCACGCCTTCAATCTGAACGCCGTCAGGACCGGCATTCTTCTTGTTTGTCACCCAATACCCGTAGTTCCGGACCGTCAGCCCAGCCGCCAGCGCGTTGTTCCACAGATACCCCGCGGGAGCCGAATTGGCCGGCTCCTGCCCTTCGAAATCGTAATGTTTGCGGCGCCCCGCGTACTCGTTCGGCCACAATTTCTGAATGTAATCCGGAGCGATCGACGCCGTCGCCCAACTGTGCCCATCCGCGCTGACATCGGAGTTGACGTAGAAGTTATCGAACAGAACGAATTCCCTCGCCAGCTTGTAATGATTCGGCGCGGCCGATTCGTCGAACAAAGTTAGCGACGGCTCGCTGTTGCCCTTTCCGATTTTTCCGAACACCTGGTCGTACGTGCGATTTTCTTTCACGATGTAGACCACATGCTCGATCGGCGAGGTTTCCGCGGCCTGGTAATGATCACGCTGTCTTCAGTCAGCATCTCACGTCCAGGTCGGTGTCTTTATACGGCGACAGACTCTGCGCCGTCCTGGTGTATTGTCGAGCTGCTCTTCGGTCAACGGATCGATTACCGACATCGTGCCAGTCTGCATGTTCGCCGACATAGTCTCGCCTGGATCGCCCTATGCACGCCCGGTACCCGCCGAGGCCCCGGATAGTCGGGATTAGGATAGCTGCCGCACCCGCGTCCGTTCAGCACCAGCAGCCGCCCGTCGGCGAGACGCGGCCAGCGGTCGGATACCATCCCGTCGGAATAAACCCGCTCACCTGCTGTGCGCTTCGGAAATATCCACCACCGCGATCACGTTCGCGTCCGAGCAGGCGACGTACAATTTCTTCTGGTCCGCGTTGAGCGCCACGGCGCTCGGCGTCATTCCCAGAGGATGCCGCGGAGTGAGCGCGACATTGATCGTCTCATGGCCTTCATTTCCTTGGCTCGCCGACGCCGACGACGAACACATTGTTGGTATTCGCCGCGGCCACGAACAACCGGTATTCGATGTCCTTACCGGTGCCCTCCGGCTTGAAATCGCTCAGCGTCATATCGGTGGGATGCGGGCCGATCCGAATCCGCGACATCTCGACCCCGTGCGCGCGTCGTGAAGATAAACCGATCCATCGCTCCAACTGGATACGAAGAACGCTTTTCCGTCTGGATGAAACAGAATCCGGTAAGGCCGCAGTCCAGTCTTGAAGTGTGTCGTGACGCCGGACTGCGCATTGATCACCGCGATCGAGTCGTGATAAGATCTCGGCCGCGTAGATCAGCTTTCCATCCGGCGACACGGCGACGTCGCCGATAAAGTCTTCGTGGGTGCGCTTGTCCGCCGCAGCCACCACGAATTCCCGCTCCGGCTCCAGCACGCCCTCCGGGGAAAACGAAAACTCGAACACGTGGCCCTCGATCCTCCGCCGGCATACACGTGCCGTCCGTCCGGCGAAAATGTGAGCCCCAGCCATGCATCCGCCACCGGCACTCGCGAAATTTCGTGCGGCGAATTCACAGTCAGCACGCTGATCGACGGCGGCTTGTACCCGCCGTTCAACACCAGCAGGAATTTCCCGTCGCTTCGACAACGCCGTCGACATCGGCAAAGTGTCCAGCGGGACCTGCGTCCCCGCCGGCTTCAACTTCCATCCGTTCGACAGAAGCACCGTTCCGTCGGCCTGCGGCCCCACCTGTTCTCTAAAGGATGGCTGGGAGCACAGCACGCCCGCGCATACCATCACAAATCCGAACGTCAGATATCTTTTCATTTCGATACTCCTTACTCCGAGTAACGCTGCGCGATGGGAAAGCGCCGTCCCACTCCGAACGCCTTGGTGGTCACCTTCAAGCCCGGAGCAGCCTGCTGGCGCTTGTATTCGTTGCGATCCACTTTGTTGCACGATGCTTTCCACCAGCCCGATGTCCAGGCTCAAGCTATCGGCGATCTGGCGCGGCGTACGGTACTGCTCGATATAAGCCTCGCAGAATCCGGTCGAGAACGTCGTATTCGGGAAGCGAATCGCGTGTCTCTCTGATCCGGCCTCAGCTCAGCCGAGGGAGGCTTGGTGAAAACGCTCTCCGGAATTGCGCCGTTCGTGCCGCCGGTTCGGCCATCCGTGATAGCGAGTACACCATCGTCTTCGGCACATCGCTGATCACCGCCAATCCGCCGCACATATCTCCGTAGAGCGTGCAGTATCCCACCGCCAGTTCGCTCTTGTTGCCGGTGGTCAGCACCAGCGCGCCGATTTTGTTCGATAGAGCCATCAGAGTAACGCCGCGCAGTCGGGATTGCAGATTCTCTTCCGTTACGTCCAGCTCGCGACCCGCGAAAACTGGCCCCAGTGTCCTTTAAATCTCGATGATAAACCCCGTCGATCGAGATGATCTCGAACCGGATACCCATCTTTTCCGCCATCTCGCTCGCATCCCGCAACGCTGTGCTCGGACGAATACGGCCCCGGCATCGCGACTCCGGTAACGTTTTCCCGGCCCACCGCTTCCACCGCGATCGCCGCCGTCAGCGACGAATCGATCCCTCCGCTCAGCCCGATCAACACCTCGCGAAAATCCGCACTTGCGGATGTAATCGCGCGTGCCCAGCACCAGGGCCTGATAAACAGCTTCGCATTCGTCGATGAAATCTTCGTGCAGATCGCCCGTCCCCGCGTCGCGTATCCGCGATCACCAGGTCTTCTTCGAAAGACCGTGCCGACGCGATCACCTCGCCGTCCGCCGCTCATCGCGAAACTCGACCCGTCGAACACCAGTTGATCGTTGCCGCCCACCTGGTTCACGTATACCACCGGCCGCTTATAGCGCCGCGCCGCCGCGCGATACACGCTTGCGCCGCATCTCGCGCTTGCCCATGTTGTAAGGCGATGCATTGATGCAGATCAGCAGTTCGCCGCCCGCCGCGAATAATTCCTCCACCGGATCCCGCGAGTAGAGCCGCTGCTTCCAGAACCGCCGGTCGTTCCAGGCGTCCTCGCAGATCGTCAGCGCGACGTCTTGCCGCGTACGGTGCACAGAAGTTCGCGCTCCGCCGGCCGGAAATACCGAGCCTCATCGAACACGTCGTAAGTTCGGCAACAGCATCTTGTCCTGCCGAAAGACCACGGTCCCCTTTCTGGATCACCGCCGCGCTATTGACCGCCCGCTTACCCGTCTCCGCTTGCGACCGCGCCACGTAGCCGCAAATCACGCTCAAATCGAGGCTCCGCCGTTTCCCGCGCCAGCCGTGCAGCTCCTCCTCGCTCCGGTCGATGAAGCTGGGCTTCTCGACCAGATCGCGCGGCGGATAGCCGGTGAGCGAAAGTTCCGGGAAACACCACCAGCTCGGCGCCGCGGGACGCCGCGGTTCGCGCGCGCCGCCGTCATACGGTCGACGTTGCCCGCAAGATCCCCCACGGTGGGATTGATCTGCGCCAGAGCAATGCGCATGGAATCTCTTATTGTACCTGCCGGGCGAAATCGTGAATTAGTTTCCCGCCAATTAGTTTCCCGGATGATACTCGCGCCGTTCGTGCGCCTTCACCTGATCGGGATAAAAGTAAACGTCGCGCAGGTCGCCGGTCGCGTACCGCTTCGCCTCGTCATTGAAGTGCGGCGACTTAGGATTTCCACTCTCGCCCCCGGCCGTCACAGCCTTCGCCGTCACCTTCGGCCCGAACTCGACCACCGCCACGAAGCTGTTCCCGCTGGTCCCATACCATTTCTTGGTTCCCGGATAGGCCCGTGCTCCGAACGACGCCAGCGACCCCCACGTCGCCGAGGTGAACCCGACGGGAATGCTCGGGTCCGCGTCATTGAACGTCGGCGCGAGGTCGTCATTCAATCTCTGGAATCGATTGATATCGCCCCACTGCGTCTTCCACGTCCCAAAGTCCGCGGCCAATTTGTCGGACGCCGTCGCCAGCGACTGCAACAGTTGATCCGCCGGTGCCTGCGTTCCCAGGTATTCCTCTACACCGACCCCGGCCTTCTGCGCATCGGCGCGCACCCGCCGCTGAATGTCCTCGCCCCAGAACACCGCCAGCGATGTCGGCACCGAATTCACGCCCCACCGATGGTCCCATTTCCGCAGCATCCCGATCTGCTCCGTCAACTTCCCCTTCAGTGGATCCGATCCCGCCGAATCATCCCAAGCCTTGAGCAACGCCGGCATCGGCTTATCGAACCACGTCAAATAGCTATCGTAGGCAGCCGCCATCAGCGAATTCAGCGTGAAATCCTTCTTATTCTCCAGGACTTTCACCGCATGCAGCCCCCGAGCCGATTCTCCGTGCGTCTCTACATACACGGGATAATCTTCTTTCTTCGGACTGCTCGGCCCCGCCGCCGACCACGGCCAGTTATTCGAGTTATACAGCCACCCGCTCTTCGGATTCAGCAAATGCGGTGTCTCGTCGATCGACAACAGTCCCTGCCAATCCGTCTTGGGATCGCTGCCATCCACCGGTTTCGTAAAATCGAAACGCGTATCGCGACGCGGAATATAATTCCCGTGGAAATAGGCGATGTCGCCGTCGGCATCCGCGAAAATCGTATTATTCGACGAATTCGCCTTCAGCTCCATGGTCTGCCGGTACGACTTGTAATCCCGAGCCTTCGTCCGCGTATACGATTGCTCCAGCGCCTTGATGGCCTCCTGCATCAGCCGGATACTCACCCATTTCCCGTTGACCTCCCGAATCACAGGTCCATGATGCGTGTAATAAACCGTGAACTTCCTTTCCGAACGTCCGTGCTCGGTCTTAAACGGCACCGTGATCTGCTCGACAATCACCGGCCGCTCTTCATTTCCGTACTTGTAGAAATACTTGTCGCCCTTCTTCGTCACCGTCTCCAGATATTCGTCGATTGCATCCACGCCGCTCGACGTGTGCATCCACCCGGCCCGGTCGTTGAATCCCTGATATATGAAAAACTGCCCCCACGTCACCGCCCCATAAGCGTTCAACCCTTCGTCGCTCACCATTTGCAATTCCGATCGAAAGAAGAACGAGGTATGCGGGTTAATCAACAGCAGCGCATGATGCCCCACCGTGTTCGATGGCGCGACCGCCGCGCCGTTCGATCCGCGAGGCTCCATGTCCTCATTTCTTTCCGGAGGAGCCGGCGTCACCCGATCGTGCCCATAAAACGACTGGAGCTGCCCCAGGTTCACCCGCTCGATATCGCCGCCAATACTTCCCTCCGTAAAACTCAAAGCCATCCACGGCTCGAATCGCGTAATGACGCGAGGCTTTACGTCGGGATGCTTCGCCAAATAAAAATTCAAGCCGTCCGCGAACGCGTTCATCAGCGCCCGCAGCCAGTCCGGACTCGCCGCGTATTGCTTTTTCATCGTCTCCGGGGTGATGAACAGCTTCATGCGCAGATCCTGATAGATCTTCGACTCGCCCTCCGCCTCCGCCAGCCTGCCCATGGAGTTGATGTAATTCGTCTCCACGCGATTGAAGTCGTCCTCAGCCTGCGCATATTCCATGCCGAACACAACGTCAGCGTCGGTCTTACCGTACACATGCGCGATGCCCCAGTCATCCCTGACGATCCTGACGTTCTTGGCTTCTTTCTCCCAGCGCGCCATGTCCGCGCCTTGGAAAGCGAACCCAGAAGACGCGGCGAGAAACAGCAGGCAGAGTCTATTCTTCATAAGTAACCCTTCGCCATTCTATCTTACGCAGCCGCAAATTTGATCTAAAATGGCCGCTATGGATTCGAATCGACGCGCTTTCGTTAAATCCGCCGGGGCCGCCCTCACCACTCAGATCTTCACCGGAAATGTCCGCGGCGCCAATGATCGAGTTTCCGCTGCGTTCATCGGAATGGGCAAAATGGGCCGCGACAATCTGCGCTACGCCATGCGCCAGCCCAATCTCGCCGTCGCCGCCGTCTGCGACGTCTATGACCGCAATCGCAAAATGGCAGTCGATCTGACCGGCGGCCAGGCGAAAGCGATTCATGATTTTCGCCAGATCCTGGATGACAAATCCATCGACGTAGTCTGTATCGCCACCCCCGACCACTGGCACGCCTATATGACCGTCGAAGCCTGCAAGGCCGGCAAAGACGTCTACGTGGAAAAACCCATCGCCTGCGCCATCGACGAAGCCTCGAAAATGGTCGAAGCCGCGCGCAAGTATAACCGCGTGGTCCAGGCCGGCACCATGCAGCGTTCCGCCCCGCATTTCCAGAAAGCCGTCGACCTGGTCCGCAGCGGAGAACTTGGAAAAATCGCCTTCGTCCGCACCTGGAACTACTCCCATTCGAGCCCTGCCGGCATTGGCAACCCGCCCGATTCCGATCCGCCCCCCGGCCTCGACTGGGACCGCTGGCTGGGACCCGCCCCCCATCGGGCGTTCAACTCCAATCGCTTCGGCGTCGATCCCGAAGACAAATATTTCTCCCGCTTCCGCTGGTTCTGGGATTACGCCGGCGGCATGATGACCGATTGGGGCATCCATCTTCTCGACATCGTCCAGTGGGCCTTCGATGAAGCCATGCCGACCTCAGCCACAGCCAGCGGCGGCAAATTCTATCTGCGCGACAATCGCGAGACGCCGGACACCTTGCAAGTCACCCTCGAATATCCGAACTTCATCGCGACCTATGAGAATCGCGAGAACAATCAACAATCTATGTTCGAGCGCGATTACGGCATCCTCTTCCACGGCGAGCGCGCCACCATGTTCGTCGACCGCCGCGAATGCCGCATCATCCCGGAGCCAGGCTCGACGCTAACCGCCTGGCAGATGCCCTACACCACCAGCGGCAATTTCGAGCATTGGGCGAATTTCCTGGATTGCGTCCACACCCGCCAGCGCCCCATCAGCGACATCGAAAAGTGCCAGCGCTCCACCACCGCGTGTCTGCTGGGCAACGTGGCATTGCGAACCCGCCAGCGCGTCGATTTCGATCCTCAGCATTGGACCGTGGCACAGCCCGAAGCGAAAAAATACCTTTCGCGCGATTACCGCGCCCCCTGGAAATTGACGGTCTGATACTAACCGCCCGCCTTCGCAACCGCAGCCCGCGTCTGCATCAGCGTCGTCTCCAGCGACTCCCGAGCCCGGCTCTTCACCAGGTCCCGCGTCCCCGGCAGCGGTTTTCTGGATAACGAAATCACCCGGCATTCCGCGTAGACCGACGTCCCCATCTGCCGCAGCCGCCAGTATGAATTCAGCCTCCACACAATCCCGTGATCGTTTCCCTCCGGCAACAGGTCCGTGTATGGAGCTTTCCCGCGATTGCTCTCGCGAATCTGATACGACCGCGAATCGACCCTCGCCTCCCCGTCCGCCTTACGAAAAGTAACGTGACTGCGCAGGTCGAAAGCAAAATGGACCCCCATTCCTTCGACGCGCTCCGTCACCAGCCTGACGTCGTAATCGCGCTCGCGCGCACCGCCGCCTGTCTTCGTCGCCGCCGCCGATTTCAGCCCCGGCCCGTACACCCGCGTATAGGAGCCATAACTCTCCAGCACCGCCTCCACCGCGTCCACTCGCGAATTCGGGATCAAAACCGCGCCGATCCAATCGTGAATGTATCCGCCTCGAATATCCTCCCCCGCGTTGGTTCCATTCGGGTTCAAATCGCTCAGCGACGCGGCATCGCCGGTCACCGCCAGCGGCGGCGCTCCCGTGGCGATTTCCTGCTCCACATGGCCGATATATTGGTCCCAAGCCGCCACCGTGACGCTCTGAAGCGTGGTAGTGAATACCGCGCAGCTCACCACCATCGCCGTAGCGAACAGCCCCTCGACAATACGGACCGACGTCCGCCTCATAACCGTATAGACGGGATGCTTCCAGGAAGGTTCAGGGTCAGTTTTCCGTAGGAGTTTTTTCCAGATGATCGATCACGATCAGATCGATCGGCGCCTTGCGCGCGTCCAGCTTCAGCCCAAGCTGCTGTACCGCCATGAAAATAGAGGCTCCCGATGGCTCCGACGCGGTCTCCCCAGGCGCTTTCGCTCCCGCATCGCCACCGCCCGCTCCCGGTCCCGCCGGCCTCTCCCGCCGGAATGTTGACGCCGGCCTTCCGGGCCATCCCCCGAAGATCGTCCATCGACAAATCGATCGCCACCTGATAGGTGCCCTTCAGGTCCGTCATGTCGACCACGGGTTTGTCCATGAACCGCGACAGGAGATCGGCGAACTGGGACATCGTCACCTTGGACGCTTCCATGTGCATCGTCCCGTTCGGACCCATCGACATCTTCGTCGTCCCGGTTTCTTTGTTCTTCACAGTCGCGACGGCACCCTCGCCGTTCCGGCTCTGCGTGATCTTCACCGCGCCGTTCCCGGTGTCAATCGTGGTGGTCCCCTTAGGATCTTTGGCGTCGGCCGCAGGCTCCGGTTCATCCGGCGGCGAATCCTTCAGCTTCGGACCATTCTTCCCCACCACCAGCGCATACACCGACTGTTCTTTGCTCTCACGATGATAGGTCAGCTTGAACCGATCCGCCAGAAGCCCCTGCAGCATCTGCGGAACATCGTCCTTCGTCGCGCCCTCCGGCATCTTGGCCAGGATGTCGAATCTCTGCGCAGCCATCCAATCGGGACCCGAAATCTGGTGCAGCTTCACCTTGAACGCGGCTTGCATCAAGTCCGCCAGCGACAGGAATCCGATGTCGACGCGAGCCGCGTCGATGTTCATCCCGACGTGCAGTTTTCCCGCCTGAAACATCGCCGGATTAGGCGGAGCCGCCGGCTTAATCGTAGCGACTTCGAACTGCAATGCGGCGGGCTTCGGTTCAGCCGCCGGTGTTTGGGCGAATGCAAGGCTCGACACGGCCAAAAGGCCGGCGGCTCCCCGTAATGACTTCATGCTTTAAGCCTACCCGATCCCTCACGTCCGCGGAAAACGAGCCGACAGCCCCTGCCAGCACTCGTAATAATCGTACTGCAATTCCGCCGCCTCCATGGCCGCCTGAGTCGGCCGCATGACATACCGGGTCTCGAACATGAACGCCATCGTGTCGTCGATTTTCTGCGGCGTCAGCGTTGCCTTCGTCGCACGCTCATGCGTCTGCGCGTCCGGCCCGTGCGCGCTCCAGACATTGTGAAGACTCGCCCCGCCCGGCACGAACCCTTCCGCCTTGGCGTCATATTCGCCGTGGATCAACCCCATGAACTCAGTCATGGCGTTGCGATGGAACCACGGTGGACGAAACGTATGCTCCGCCACCAGCCATCGCGGCGCGAACGCTACGAAATCGACATTCGCAGTCCCCGCCGTGTCCGAAGGCGACGTCAGCACCGTGTAAATCGAGGGGTCCGGATGATCGAAGCTCACCGACCCGATCACCATGAACTTCCGCAAATCATATTTGTACGGCGCCAGGTTCCCATGCCACGCCACCACGTCCAGCGGCGACGAGTCGGTCTCCAGCGCCCACAAATTCCCCGCGAACTTCGCGACCATCCGGTGCGGCTCGTCCGTGTTTTCAAACGCCGCCACCGGGGAAACAAAATCCCGCGAATTCGCTAGCCCATTCGACCCGATCGGCCCCAGCTCCGGCAGCCGGAACATCGCCCCGTAATTCTCGCAGACGTAACCGCGCGCCACTCCATCCGTCAATTCGACGCGAAACCGCATCCCTCGCGGAATCACCGCAATCTCCTGCGGCACCACGTCGATCACCCCGAGCTCGGTGATCAGCCGCAGCCCGCCCTGCTGCGGCACGATCAGCATTTCCCCATCGGCGTTGTAAAACACCTTCCGCGTCATCGACCGGTTGGCCGCATACACGTGAGCCGCCATGCCGCAATTGACGCTGGCATCGCCATTCCCGCCGATAGTAATCAGCCCCTCGACGAAATCCGCCGGCTCGCTCGGAATCGGAAAAGGATTCCACCGCATCTGCGTCGGCGGCGGAGGCACCTCGTTAAACGGAGTGCTCCTCAGCGCCCGCTGATCGATCTGCGTAAACGGCCGGTTATGCGCGGCTGAAGGCCGGATTCGATAAACCCAGGTCCTTCGATTCTCCGCCCGAGGCGCGGTAAACGCCGTCCCCGAAAGCAGCTCCGCATAGAGCCCATGCGGCACATGTTGCGGGCTATTTTGCCCATCCACCAAAACTCCGGCCACGGCCTCGGAAACAAAATGGTTCCCGAACCCCGGCTGATATTTCGTAGTCATCGTGCTCCCGTGTTATCACACCGGAGATTGGCGAGTCAATAAATTGGAGGACTCCATCGGAAGATCAGACCGCCCACTTCGCGCTGTGATCCGACGACACCGCCCACGTCCCCGCCGGTGATTCGAGCTTGAAGTAGGACCACGGCCCCTCAATCCACGGATACCGCCAGATCACGCTTTCATCCACGTCCACTCCCAACCCCGGCCCGCGAGGCACCACCAGTTCCCCTCGTTCGATTGCCAGCACCTGCTTGACGATCTCCGATGCCAGCGGAAAAGCATACATGAACTCGCGAGTATCCGTCGAATAGCAGGGATATTCGAGCCACGGCACCACGCTCGACGGCCAGCAAATTCCCAGGTGCGCCGCCGCCACCACTTCGAGCGCCGAGCCCCAACTGTGGAACGCGAACCGCAGTCCCGCGCGCGCAATATCCGGGAACAACCGCCGCGCCGTCGCGTACCCGCCCTGGCAAACTACATCCATCTGAACGTAATCCACCGCCGCCGTCTCGATCAGATCCAGATACCGGAGCTCGTTCGGCTCATGTTCCCCGCTGGCCAGAGGAACCAGGCCTTTCTGCTTCAATTGCAGAAACGATTCGTGATCGTCGGGAGGAAACGGCTCCTCCAGCCACCGTATGCCGGATTCCGCCATTTCGCCGGCCAGCCGCTCCACCGTTTCCGGCGAGTAGCTTCGGTCCCCCATCCGCCACCACGTGTGCGCGTCCACCATGATGTCGAAATCCGGACCCACCGTCTCGCGAACCGCCCGAACCGCCGCGACGTCTTCCTGCGGACCGCGACCCGGACGCATTTTATACGCGCGAAAACCCAAATCCCGCACCCGACCCGCTTCCGCCGCGTAGCCCTCCGGTGCCATATACATCCCGGCGCTCCCATACAACCGTATCCGGTCGCGAACCCGCCCGCCTATCAGCTCGCTCACCGGCAGGTTCCGAGCCTTCCCCGCCAAATCGTACAGCGCAATCTCCACCGAGCTGTAAATCCGGCTCGCTTCCGCATCCGACCCCGGCCCTTGCTGGAACAGGATCCTCAACGCATCTGGATCCCCTAGCGTGCGCCCCATCAGGAACGGCGTAATCAGCCGGTCAATCATGTGTTTAGCGCTTACGGTCGCCTCGCCCGGAGCGTAGCCGAATAACCCCGCGTCGGTGGCGATCCGGATTAGCATGGCGTCGCGCTTCACGATAGTCCGCTCCCCGCCGTAATAGGGAAGCCGGATCGGTTGAGGGAAGGGATACGAAAGCAGGTACGCTTCGACAGCCGTAATCTTCATCGTGGGCGAGAGCCGCTACAATTCTACAACGGGACCGCGGGATAGCGAAAAATGCCGGGCGCTAAAACCAGCCGCCCGGCACAACGCGAGCAAGCCACTCGGAGGTTATGGCCTGCGGGCGTTTGAAAAGTTCTATCCCAGCAGACCGCCGTGCCCAAGCCCCGCGACTTCCCAGCCCGACACCCGGTATCGCGCCAGCATCGGAGGCAGTACCAAATCGACTACATTGGGTTTCGCCGACCTGAAACACCCCGGCGCCGACAGCAGCGGCGTCTCGTCTTTATATCCCAATAGCAGCAGGTTGCCGGGTTCCACCGGCGCCAGGAATCGCTCGAAATGGCACCCGATGCTGCTCATCGCGCGGCCAATGACGTCTTCAGGGCCAGCCGCGCCGTAGTGGACGCCACCAGGATCACCGTCGGCTTCGCCCGCAGCAAGTGCTGCAATCCGCGCGCCACCGCCGCCTCCTCTTCCACCGCCGCCAGCACAAAACTGGCACTCGCGCTGAAATGCTCCAACCTTTGCCGCATGATGCTTTCGAACAATTGGCGAGCCCGATCCCCATGCACCGGATCGGTATACAGAACCCCCACCGAAGGCGCACGGACCGGCCGGGCCTGCAAAATGGGGCCGCGTTCCCGCAGCACTGAGGTTACTGCTTCCAGATGCGATTGAGCGATCGCGAATGGCGCGCTCTTGACCGTCGCGATGCGCTGACCCGCTTTGGCGAAGCTGAAGTTCACCGAGGTCGCGATCACAATGCTCGAAATGCAGTTGATCTGCTTCAGAACCTCTTCGTCCACCAGCACGCAGCAGTCTTCCGTGGCGAACAGATTCGCGCGGCCCCCGGCCGCGAGGCGAATCTCCACGCATCCGCAACCCATCTCCCGGGCCGCCTCACAGACCGCATCGTCCTCGCCGATCTCACCGTCTTCGAGCTCCGTCACCCAGACGTGCTCTAACCCTTCCATCGCGAGCAGCCGCACATCTTCCTCGCTCAGCACATGCCCCTTCGCCAGCAACTTCCGTCCCCCTGGACGAAAAATCGTGCAACACAGGATCCGACCCGTCGAGTCGCTAACGTCTACTGTCTGAGCTTTCATACCACCTCCAGAGCCGCATTAACGGATTGCAGCCTTTTGGCTTCGCCACCTTTTATTGTAGTCCTCAATCCATCCCGCCCACTGCGCGAGCCGGATCGGCATGAGGTTCTGCTACTGCTCGGTACAATAGTAGAGTAAAGACGAAACTATTCTCACTCGATTTTAATGAGAATTTGCGGATTTATTTGTGCAGTATCGGGAACGTAGCGGCTTCCCTGATCTGACTAATCTGCGCGGCCATGTCCGGCAATCCCATTTTAAGCCGCTTGAACATGGCGATTTCATCGCACGCCTGAAGCTTAGGGCAGCGCAGGCAATCCTTCCACGCCTTCAGCGGTAATTCGCCTCGATCTACCTCTTCGAACCCCAATTTATGAAAGAATTTGTCAACATATGTAAAGGCGAATATCGAATGCAGCCCATTCTCCACTGCCTCCGCCTCCAGCGCTTCCACGATTTTCCGCCCGATTCCCCTGGTTTTCGACCCCGGCTGCACCGCCAGGCTACGGATCTCGCCCGAATAGGGGGTGTAGAAGTGCAGCGCCCCCACCCCCGCCAGTTCATCCTCGTCCCAGGCCACCATAAAATCCCGGATGTTCTCCGCCATCTCAAACTCGGTGCGCGGCAACATGATTCCGTCGCGGGCATAATCGTTAATTAGCCTTACCACCGAAGGGATTTCGAACATCGTTGCTCTTCGTATCTGTACCATTTCAGGAAACTACCCGTGTCCCAAGGCTCGCTCCAACAACTAATCGATTGAGAATTCCAGGATGGGACCCTGGTGCGATCACGACTTCTTCAATATTCTGCAAAGCGCCCAGCGCCGCATCCAGTTTTGCCCGCATCCCACCCGCCGCCACGCCCGATTCGATCAGTTCCCGCGCCCCCTCCGCCGTCAATGTCCGAAGAGTCTCGCCCGTCCCATCGCGGACTCCCTCGACATCCGTCAGGAAAATCAACTTGTCCACATGGAACGCGGCCGCGCAAGCCGAGGCCATCTGATCCCCGTTTACGTTATACATCCCGCCCTTCGCGTCGCCGGCCACGCAAGCGATCACCGGCAGGTAGCCGCCATCGATCAAAACCTGCAACAGCCGGGGATCGCAATGGACCGGCGTGCCGACATGACCCAGTTCCTTATCCAGCGGCTCCGCATCCACCAGGCCGGCGTTGATTCCCGTCAGGCCCACCGGCAAACATCCGGCCGCCCGTAGCGCCGCGACCAGTTGGGCGTTCACGGTCCCCGCAAACACCTTGAGCACGGCATCCAGAACCTCCGCGGTGGTCACCCGAAGTCCGTTGACGAACCGGCTCTCGACGCCCTGATGTTCGAGAAAGCGCGTCATCTGCTTCCCGCCGCCGTGCACCACCGCCAGTTGCACATCGCGGCTCAGCTCCGCGATCTCCCCGGCCAGCCGGGCGCGCGATTCCTCCGAATCGAGCAGCGTCCCACCGATCTTTACCAGCACCTTCACAACAGTCCCGCCGTTTCCTCGAACCCCAGCGCCAGGTTCATGTTCTGCACGGCTTGTCCCGCGGCTCCCTTGCCCAGATTGTCGATCGCCGCGACAATCACCGCTCTCCGGGTCGCCGCATCGTATTGAATGCCCAGATCGCAAAAATTGGTCCGCGATACGGAACGGATATCGGGCACCTGGCCCGGAGCGTACAGCCTGACGAACGGCTCGTCTCGATACTGCTTCTGGTAGATTTCCAAAAGCTCATCCGCGGACTTAATTCCGCTGGTCCGAAAATAAATCGTCTCCAGAATTCCCCGGTCGATGGGCAGCAGTTGAGCCGTGAAGCTCAGTTCGCCTTCCTCAAGTCCCGAAATCTTCAGGATTTCCGGCACATGCCGGTGCTCTAGAATCGCGTACGTCGAGAAATTTTCGGTGACCTCGCAAAAGCTGGTTTTGAGCGACGGCTTCCGCCCCGCGCCGCTGGTTCCGCTCTTGCCATCGCACACGATTCCCGAGGTTCGTTCGATCGCGCCCGCCTCGACCAAAGGCCGCAACGCCAGATTCGCCGCCGTCGGATAGCATCCCGGATTCGCAATCATCCGCGCCCCGGCGACTCGACTTCGGCAAAATTCCGGCAAACCGTAGGCTGCCTCCGACAGCAGCCCCGGTTGCGTGTGCGGCTCTTTGTACCACCGCTCGAAATTCTCCGCCGTGCCCAGGCGGAACGCGCCGCTCAGATCGATCACCTTGGCCCCCGCGTCCATCAGCGCCGGCGCAAGCTGCATCGACGCATCGGCAGGAGTGGCCAGAAATACCGCGGCCAGCCCCGCCGATCGAACCGAATCCGCGGTGCAAGGCAATCGCTTAGGACCCTGATAGCCAATCGGCCGCGGACGTTCGCCGGATTCGCGATGCTCCAGCAGCACCGGCTCGACGTGCGGGTGCCGCGAGAGGATCGCGATCAGTTCCGCGCCACTATATCCGTGGAATCCGACGATGCCGACAGGCGTGGATGAGTAATTATTCACTATAATGAATAATTATACTACGGGATGGCTAGGAGCGTTGCTCGCTCACCGACCGCTCGGCAAGTTCGCCCACGATGGGCAATTTGAAGTCTTCATCATGGCTGACTTTGATGATCATGACGATCCAGGCCGCGAAGATCAGCAACTGCAAGCCTCGCGAGACCAAGTGCCGCATGGGAAACCCGCCGGTCCAATCGGAAAAATACAATGCCGGCGAAATCACCCATTCCACCATCAGCCAGGCGACGAATAAATACAGTCCTTGGAATGCGTGAAACCGGACCTGCGTTTCTTTCCGGAACCGGTCGCTTGCCAGGACCACAATCGCCGCGATCCATCCGACCATCGGGATATAGCACAGCAGCGAGGCATTCCGGTTCGTGATCCCCGCCATAATATCCGGCTGCCGCGACGCGCCCGCCGCCGGACCCCTTTGCCGCGACCCGCACTTGCCGCAAAACTGGTCCGCCGCACCGACCTGGTTTCCGCATTGGGTGCAAAAGGGCATTCGCTATACGTTACGATACGCCAGTCGATTCCGTTCCCGCTACTCGATTAAGCCCCGCTACGCGATTAAGCGATGTTAGGATCATAGTTTGATCGCGACGCGCATCCTATTAGCACTCGGTTTGGCGGTTTCCGCGCAGGCGGCGAAGTCTCTCGAAATTTTCTTCATCGACACCGAAGGCGGCCAGTCGACCCTGGTCGTTTCGCCGTCCGGCCAAGCCCTGCTGATCGATGCCGGTTATTCGAATTACAGCGGCCGCGACGCCGACCGCATCCTCGCCGCCGCCAAATCCGCCCACGTCAAGCATCTCGATTACGTGCTGATCACGCATCACCACTCCGATCACGAGGAAGGCGTTCCCAACCTGCTCCAGCGCTTCACCGTCGGAACGTTCTACGATCATGGCCCTACCACCGACACTTCTCCCGACCAGATCAAGACCAACAAAGCCTACGAAGAGGCCATGAAATCCCAGCACCGCGAGCTGATCAAACCCGGCGACACAATTCCCGTCAAGGGCCTGGACGTCACCGTGGTCGTCGCCGGCGGGGCGCATATCGAAAAGTCCGGCGAGGCCAATCCGTACTGCGCCGGTCTCGTTCCCCAGGAAACGGAGCTATCGGAAAACGCCCAATCCGCGGGCGTCGTCGTACAGTTCGGCAAGTTCCGTTTCGCCGATTTTGGCGATCTCACCTGGAACAAGGAGCTGGCGCTGCTCTGTCCCGAAAATCGCATCGGCAAAGTGGACTTATACCTGACCTCGCATCACGGCGGCGAAACGTCCAAGGCCATTTATGCCATGGCCCCTCGGGTAGCCATCATGAACAACGGCGCGCGCAAGGGCGGCGATCCTAAAGGCTGGAAAACCGTCAAAGCCTCGCCCGGTCTCGAAGATCTGTGGCAGCTCCACTTCGCCGTGGCCGGCGGCCAGGACGCGAATTCGCCGGATACGTTCATCGCCAACGTGGACGAGCCGTGCGAAGGCAAATTCCTGAAGGTCACGGCGGAGTCGAACGGCACGTTTACCGTATTCAATCCACGCAACAAGTACACCAAATCCTATCCCGCAAGGTAAGTGTTACCTTTGCATTCCCGGAGTCGTCTCGACTATGATTCACCCTATGAAACCCCTCGCTTTGGCTTGTATTTTCGCAGCGCTGACGGCTTCCGCGCAGTATAAGGCCGTAAATCCGCAGGTGGCCAAGATTGTTTCTGAAGTCTCAGACCAGAAGATCGCGGATATTTTGCGAAAGCTGGAAGGGTTCGAAACGCGGAACATCTTCTCTTCTCAAGACGATCCTAATCACGGCGTAGGCGCCGCACGCAAATGGATTTACGAGCAGTTCCGCGGCTACAGCCCCCGCCTGGAGGTTTCCTTCGACCAGTACCGGCTGAAGAAAAGCACCGCGCCGGGCTCGCGCATTCCTAACGACGTGGATCTCTACAACGTAATCGCGGTCTTGCCCGGGACCATCAATAAGGATCAGCGCATCATCATCAGCGGCCACTATGACACGGTGAACAGCGCTCGCCCGACCGGCTCGCCCGCGCCGCAGCCTGGCGATCCGCCGGCGCCGCCTCGCGACCCGAATATCCCGGCCCCTGGCGTCACCGACGACGGCAGCGGCACCGCATCCGTAATGGAGCTCGCGCGCGTCTTGAGCCAGTATCAGTTCGAAAAGACCATCGTCTTCGTGGCTTTCGCCGGGGAAGAAGCCGGCCTGTTAGGCAGCACGCTTTACGCAGCTAAAGCCCGCACGCAGGACCAGAAGATTGAAGCCGTGATCAACAGCGACATCATCGGCAGCGACGTGGGCGGCGATGGCCGCACCGAAAATCGACGCGTCAGCATCTTCAGCGAGGACCCTATCGATTCCCCGTCCCGTGAAATCGCCCGCTATATGAAGGAAATCGGCGAGCGCTACGTTCCCTCCATGACCGTCGACCCGATTTTCCGCGCGGATCGGTTTGGACGCGGCGGCGACCACACGCCGTTCAATCTCGAAGGGTTCGCCGCCATACGTGTCTCCACGCCGGTAGAGAATTTCGCGAATCAGCACTCGGCTACCGACACTTTCGCCAACACCTCGCCCACCTACGTCGCACGAGTCACCAGAGTGAATGGAGCCGTAGCGGCATCCCTCGCCTGGGCTCCGCGAACGCCGGAGACCAATGTGATCAGCGAACGCAACGGGCAGAAGATCAACACGCTGCTGTTAACTCGCGGCCAGTCCCGTTACGACGCACTGCTCAAGTGGAAGCACGACAATCCCGAGCCGGATCTGGCCGGGTACGTAGTCCTGATGCGCAAATCTACTTCCCCTTACTGGGAACGCGAAATCTACGCCGGCAATGTCACCGAATACAATATGCCCGAAGTCTCCATCGACGAAGTGGTCTTCGGCATCAAGGCTATCGACAAAGACGGCAATGAGAGCCTGGTGGCTCCCTATGTGACGCCGAATAGGGTGAAGCGAGTCATCGAGACTTATCCCCAGTGACCGTCACGGCGTTTCAGGAGCTGTTGGACGCGCACGCCTTCACCCGGGACATCGGTTACAAAGTTCACGAAGCCGGAGATGGCTACTGCTCCCTTGACATACCATTCCAGGCCGCCTTCGAGCGGCCGGGAGGCGTGGTCGCCGGCCAGATCTACATGGCGGCGGCCGATGTCGCCATGTGGCTCGCGATCAAAACGAAGCTCGGTATGGACGACGCGTCGGTTACCGCCGAAATGAAGACCAGCTTCCTCGGCTCGGCTAAAAAAGAAAGCTTTCGGTGCACCGCGAAAATCCTGAAGCTCGGCAGGCGCTTGATTTACGGAGTGGCCGAATGCACGGATCCGAAGGGCCGGCTGCTGACGCACCATACCCTTACTTACATCCGGCACTTACATCCGGTGAAGTAAAGCCGCCAGCTCCGCCGGACGCGATACATACGGGCAGTGGCCGCCCGGAATCTCAATCGCCTCGACACCCAACCGTTCACGCGCCGCCCGCCTCGACCATTCCGGCTGAATCGTACGATCATCCGCGCACACGATGTAGGACATCGGCACTTCCGGCCACTGCTTCAGCGGCGTAGCCTCCATCACGGCCCGTTTTGCGAACAGGAGACTCATGGTCGCCAACGCCCATTGGATTCTTTCTTCGGAGCAATCGTGAAACAGAAATTCCCGCGCGTCCGATTCGTACGCGACCGGATTCTTGCCCATCCACGCCGGATTGATCATCGATGGATCGGCTTGGATCTGCTGCATGACGCTCATGCCGATCTGAGGAAGCACAGACCCGAGAAACACAATCCGCGACACCCGCCTCATCGCCGGAACCAGCGGCAGAAAGTTCCCGCTCGCCGAATGGGCTACGACCACCGCATCGTCGACGCCCTTCGGCAACGCGTCCGCGATCACCCGGGCATACTCGGTCGCACTCGCCTCCGGGGTATCCTTCGGCAGCGCCGGGCAAATCGTCGAATGCCCCAGGATGTTCAACTCGGCAACCAGCAAATCCCATCCCGAAGCATTCTGCGCCGATCCGTGCACCAGGCAAAACATGCTCATGCGTAGATTATCCTAGAAGTTTGCTCCTCTCGTCGTCGACGTACTTCATTTTCCTCGCCGCCGTATTCCTGGTGTTCTGGCCCGTCTCGCGGGTCCGTCTGCTGGCGTTAAGCGTCATTCTTTTCGCGAATTATTTCTTCTACGCCAAGTGGGATCTTTTCTACCTCGCGCTGATCCCCGCAGCCTCCAGTTGCGATTATGTGTTCGGCCTTGGCCTGCAATATTCGAATCGGCCGTTGGTCCGCCGCATCCTGGTGGGAGCCAGTCTGCTGATGAACATCGGCCTCCTGATCTCGCTCAAGTACATGCCGTTCATCCTCCGCAACTGGACCGCCCTCACCGGGCATCCGACGCGCGAATGGCCGTGGACGCTGCCCGTCAGCCTCTCCTTCTATGTGTTTCAAGCCCTTACCTACACGATGGATCTATATCGCCGGGACGCAAAAGGCACCAAGAGTTATCTGGCGCATCTGGCCGCGGTTTCGTTTTTCCCGACGATTCTCGCCGGGCCCATCACGCGAGTATCCACGCTGATTCAGCAATTCGAAAAACCGAAGAAGCTCGACTCCGCCGACGGTGGGCGAGCGTTGTTCCTGATCGGCATGGGTCTGATCAAGAAGCTGCTGATCGCGGATTTCCTGTCGGCCAACCTGGTGAATCGAGTTTTCGATTTTCCCAACCTCTATAGCGGGACCGAAACGCTGATCGCCGTCTACGCCTACGCGCTTCAGATTTATTACGATTTTTCGGGCTATACCGATATCGCGATCGGCTCCGCACTGCTGCTGGGCATCAAGCTGCCGGAGAATTTCAAGATGCCTTACGCGGCGGTCAATATCGCCGATTTCTGGCGCCGGTGGCACATCACGTTTTCGAACTGGCTGCGCGATTATCTGTACTTTTCCCTGCCGGGCAAGCGTTCGAAATTCATGCTCTACGTGAATCTGATCATCACGATGGTGATCGGGGGCCTGTGGCACGGCGCCAGTTGGAACTTCGTCATCTGGGGCGCGCTTCACGGCATCGGCCTCGCCGTCGTACGCTTGCTGGCAAGCGTATAAACGGAAGCCACACCGAAGGCCACCGGAGTCTGGCGACTCGTCAACATTTTCACGACTTTCCACTTTGTCACGCTTGCCTGGATTTTCTTCCGCGCCTCCACGTTCGACAACGCGATGGCGATTCTTTCCCGCATCGGCTCGCTGACGGCTTCTGCCGCGAATATTTCCGCGCCGCTTGTGTATCGTTATGATTCATCGGCGCCCTGGCCCATTATGTCCCGAAGACAGTGGTATGACTTCAGCCTTAGTCTGTTTGTGCGAGCACCGTTCTACGCGCAGGCGGTGGCGCTGGCGCTGATGGTGATCGGACTGCAGTACGTGGCGCAGACGGGGCGACGCCGTTCATATATAACAGGTTCTGAAATGCAGAATGCCATCAAGACCGGACTCGCCATCTTGACCTTCATCGGGCTGATACTGCTGCCGCAGGTGGCGCCTGCGCTGAAAAATTATCAATCGCTGGACCCGCACAATATTCCCACTGTTTTGGATCTTCCCATCCCTAAGCTGAAAGCCACAGCCGAGCTCGAAAAGGTGGGACTGAGCAAAACGCATGTCGAAACCCGCATCCCCAATCACCTGCTTGACCCTTCGCACGCGCTCGATCATTTCTACGAAGCCTTGCTCAAAGGCGGCACGGTGCGCATTCTCCACTACGGCGATTCCCCGACCACCGGCGACCTGATTACGGCCGACGCCCGCGCTGCCCTTCAGAAAGAATTCGGCGATGGGGGCGCAGGATTCATCCTGATCGCGAGACCGTGGGCCTGGTACAACCATCGCGGCGTAGAAATGGATGGCGATTCGGGCTGGAAGATCGAGATCGCCGCCATCGCGAAGGTCAAAGACGGCATGCATGGATTAGGGGGCGTGAGCTTTTTCGGCTGGCCGGCGCGACGGCAAATTGGAAAATCCGTTCCCCCCAGCAGCAATCGATTGAAGTCGCTTACATGACTGAACCCGACGGCGGGGCTTTCACGGTGGCAGCCAACGACAAGGAAATCGGTACCGTCGAAACAGAAGGTCCGGCCAAGACCATAGGTTTCGCGGCCTTCGACCTGCCTCCCGCCACCAATAAATTTACGGTTCGGGTGACGCGCGGAACTGTACGGCTGTATGGCGCGGAGTTTCGACGCAGCAATCCGGGCGTCATTTATTCGAGCCTCGGGATCAACGGCGCGAATGTCACGATGCTTTCGCGATCCTTCAACGAACCCCACTGGGCCGCCGAGCTGCGCCATTACAATCCCGACCTGGTGATCGTCAATTACGGGACGAACGAAAGCGGCTTCGCCAGTTTCGTCGACACGACGTGGGGGCCCGAAATGAAGCTCGCGGTCCATCGGATACGCGCCGCGCTGCCGGGAACTTCGCTGCTCCTGATGAGTCCGATGGATCGCGGCGAGCGTAAAACCGGCGGCGAAATTGAGACCGTTCCCGTCCTGCCGCGCCTGGTCAATATCGAATCGCGCGTCGCCAGGGACACCGGAGCCGCGTTTTTCAATACTTTCGAAGCCATGGGAGGCGCGGGAACCATGGGCCGCTGGTATACTTCCGAGCCCCGGCTGGTGGGCGCGGACTTCATTCATCCCATGCCGGCGGCGCCAAGATTGTCGGGGAGTTGCTGTACAGTTCCCTACGCGATGGATATAACCAATATAAACTGCGACAATTGACCAATAGGGCGGCCGTGCAGCCCGCCTTTAAAGATGAAGCGAAAGAGCACTAAGCTCCAATTCGGACTCGCCGTGCTCGCCTGCGCGGGGCTCGCGATGGGCTGCTGTTCCCGTCGACCCTAAGTCGACGAAAACCAACACCAAGCCGAAGAGGCGCAAGTACCGTTCGAGCGCCGGCAAAGCCCGCGGCAGCAGCCAAGAAGAATCCAGCCAAGCGGGTGATCGCGGCCGTGCATCGCCGCGTGACGTTCCCTAAGGGACCGCCGGTATCCGCGAAAACGCGAGCTGAGGCCCATGAAGGCGTGTTCGAAAAGGTCGCCAACGGAGCCGATATCCCGGTGGAGAACGCTTCCGCACTGATCCCGTTCTTCGAACTGCTCTACCGGCATCAGAAAGGCGAGATGGCGGGTCCCGTTCGCATCCTGCATTACGGCGATTCGCACACCGCGGCGGATGAGTGGACCGGCGATTTGCGGTCGCGCTTTCAGGAAAAATTCGGCGATGGCGGCAGCGGCTATTCTTTCGCCGGGCGGCCCTGGAACGGATACCGCCGCTTCGACGTCCGCACCGGGTCAACTAAGGGATGGCATACCGATGGCCTGGTGGGCCGCGCCGGCGATGGAGTTTACGGCCTGGGCGGGGTTTCCATGTCGACGCAGTCCCCGCGAGAAGCCGTATATCTGCAAGCCGACGGCCAGCAGTTCGAGCTGTTCTATCTTCAGCAGCCGGGCGGCGGCGCGATCCAGATCTACGATAACGGCGGCCTGGTGGAGCGCATCTCTACGGACGGCGCAGCCGAGCCCGGCTATTTTCACTACGAAACCGTTCCCGGCCCGCACAAGCTGGAAGTGGAAACGCTGGATCACGCTCCGGTTCGCCTGTTCGGCTGGACCGCCGAAAATTCCACCGGCGTGACCTATGAAACCCTGGGGATCAACGGAGCTTCGGCGTCCATCATGCTCGATTGGAATGAGCCGGTGCTGCGTTCGAATATCGAGCGCCGCAATCCGTCGCTGATCGTGCTCGCTTACGGGACCAATGAAGGCGGCCAAAAAATCTGGACGCTGGAAAGTTATTCGAAAATGTTCGAAGAACTGATAGGACGGATTCGCGCCGCCGCGCCTACCGCGACCATCCTGGTGATCGGGCCGCCGGATCGTTTTCAGCATACGCGTAAGGGATGGCAGGCGATGGATCACATCGACACCATCGTCGAAGCACAGCGGCAGGTGTCGATCGCCACGGGTTGCGCGTTTTGGGATCTGCGCGCCAAAATGGGCGGCAAGGGATCGATGCAGCAGTGGGTGCAAGCCGGAATGGCGCAGGGCGATTACGTGCATTTCACCGGACCCGGATATCGCATGCTGGGCGATTCCGTGTTTCGCGACCTGATGAGCCAGTATGACCGTTTCCTGAAAGCGCGCGCCGATGTGGTCGCCGAAGCCCAGTCCGCCACCATTCAAGCGGTGATCAAACAATAAGTAAGGTGTCGAGTCGAAGTACCCATGGCGGAAAATCCCCAACCCTCAGAGTTCTATTGCCCTACTTGCCAGAAACCGGTCGACGATCCTCTGCTGTGCGGCGATTGTGCGTCCTTGATCTGCCGCCGCTGCGGGACTCCACTGGAGCGGGTCGACGAATTGGGCATTGGCTGATCGTGCTGGCGCTCCTGTTGTCAGGCTGCGCTTCTCATCCCCCTGAACAGCCCACCGGCGTCGCTTTCGCGGGGCCGGCGACGCTGAACTTGCGGAAGGACCTGGCATCGAAGTCCGCGGTCGTGGGGTCGGTCAAGCACGGAGAGAAGCTCGACGTTCTTGAAACGCGCCGCCGCTTCGTCAGGGTCCGATCGGAACAAGGGGTCACCGGCTGGACAGATTCGAATCTGCTGCTGACTCCGCAACAGATGGACGATCTGCGCCGGCTGGCCGATAGCGCGGCGAAGCTTCCTTCGCAAGGCTCGGCGACGGTCTATGAGCCTTTGAACATGCATGCCGATCCGAGCCGCCAATCGCCTAGTTTTTTTCAAATCCCCGACACCGGCTCGGTCCAAGTGATCGGCCATCGAGTCGCGCCGCGGTTCCCGGCGCCTTCCGCGGTCTCGCCGGTTCGCAGGTCCACATCGACAGCCAAGAAAGCCAAGGCTAAAGATTCGAAGCGGACGGGGCCCATGCCGGACATGCCCAAGCCTCCGCCGCCGCCGCGTAATTGGGAGCAGCTATCGCATCCCCGCGCCTCTGAGCTTCCAGGCTACGCTGCGCCCGCGGCCAAGCCGGTATCGCTGGATGATTGGAGCCTGGTCCGGACCAAAGACGGCAAAGTGGGCTGGGTGCTTTCGCGCATGCTGACGATGTCGATTCCGGATGAAGTGGCGCAGTATGCGGAAGGGCATCGCATTACCGCGTATCTTCCGCTGGGCGCGGTGAAGGATAAAGAGAAGTCGGAGACCAAACCCAACTGGATCTGGACCACGGCGTCGGCGGGTGAATCCTATGAGTTCGACAGCTTCCGCGTCTTCGTGTGGAGCCTGAAACATCACCGCTACGAAACCGCTTATATCGAACGCAATGTGAAAGGCTATTTTCCGGTGGAAACGCAGGACCTGCCGGGTCAGGACGAGAAATCATTTTCGCTGGTGATCGAGGATAAAGACGGCAAACTGACTCGGCGGACGTACGCCTTTGCGGGTTTTCGAGTGAAGCTGGTTTCGAAGACGCCGTACCAGCCGCCGCCGCCATTGCCGGAGGTTCGGGCGTCGCGCAGTTTCGATCCATTACCCGCGCCGCGCCGCCGGAATCACGTTGGCGTCAGAGACTCCACGACTGGGAGCGCAGATTATTCGGCCGTTAGCGTAAGATTTAATTTTCCTTTCTTTAAGACAAATTTGGGCGCCCTAGCCGCGATTACGCTCACGACCGAGCGTCCGTTTAGTAACCCTCGACGGCTCGGGACCTGTTAATGTACAGGCAAACAACCATCACACGCACACGGCAGCCGATGGTGACTAGTACACCGGCTCAGGTGGAATCGACCCTCTGACAGTAGAGCGAACAATCTCCTCTGTTGATAAGGTAAGGCTGGTTTGGGATTTGGGTGGTCGGGTGGAGTGGGATGTTGTTGAGGGGGTGGGGGAAATGGGTGGGCGCGGATGTTGTGATCGGTGGAAATTTGTATCCTGTTGCGGCGGCGCTCTTACGCCCTCGGGTTGATATACTTACTGGTCGACATGTTCTGCTCCAGATGCGGGCGGTTGGTGAGTTTCGAGTCTCGGTTTTGCAACAGTTGTGGCTCGGTCGTTTCGCAGCCGGGAATCGGGTTCGTGCCGACTCCGACCGGAAGTGGCAGAAGACTGATTCTCGTCATCATCTCGCTGTTCGCACTATTGATCGCTATAGGCGTCGTGAACAACGTGACGTCGAACTCTCCTGAGAGTGCTACAACGAAGCAAAGCGCCACAACAGTATCCGGCGCCGTCGAAGATCAAGTCATACCAATGGACGAAAGGAAGTTTCTATCAGTGGTTAGAGCTTTCCAGATTCGCTACAGAGCGGCACCGAATGAATTTCAGAAATCCGCGCTTCGTAGGGAGCGAGCGGCAGCGTTGGCTAACATCGTTCCCAGTTTTACGGTAGAAGGGTGGACCGGTCGCGTCTCCGCTATGGAAATTACTTCCGACGGGAAAGGAATCCTGGCGGTGAGGCTCCCGGGCAATGATTCGACAACGGTAAGAACATGGAACAACGGCCTTTCCGACATAGGAAGTGGCACGCTTATTCCGCAAGGTTCGGCACTCTATGAACGCGTCGCTAATCTCGCCGTGGGCGACAAAGTTAGTTTTGACGGTATCTTCGCTTCAGGTAATTTGGACTTTTTGCGGGATGCAAGGTTACCGAAGATGGCGCAATGACGGATCCTGACTTCGTAATCAAATTTATTAATGTAAGGCTGACAACGGACTCGTCGAGGCCAGCGCAGTAATTCGCGCGAGAATCTCCGCGGACCCGGTTACCGAGGTTCATTCCGAAGGATATAGCAATTCAAGAAGCACCGTTTTCATTCCAGGAGCAATCATATAGCAAACGTCATTCACTGGATAAGCGCCTCCCCCGCGCTGCTCGCCTTGTTTGACTTTAACCAAGGATTTCGAGACGCAGAGGTTTAGTTGGTTCCGCAGGTCGCTAAGGCTCATTCCGTCAGGTACTGGGGTTATTAAGGGCCCATCCGAAAACACCAGTGTCTCCTGCCTTTCCAGATGCCTGAGTGCGGCTCCCGCGTTGGGCCCAAGGTTCGCTAAGGCGGCGCGCGCTTCCCGGTGCTTTTGCTCTTCCGCAGAGGTACGCTTCGGCGGCATTAAATTCTGGATTTGGCTCCTAAGATCCGACACCTCAGCAGCGAACTTTTCACGGGTCTCGTTATGCTCGTCGTCGCGCTTCTTGATCTCAGCTATCCGTTCGTCGTCGAGTAATTTTGGAGCTTTCGCTATGCTAAGAACGAATGTAACAAGGACCCCTCCAAGTGCAGAAAGCACTGAAACTATCAGTGCTTGGAAGACCTGAAGTCGTCCGTCTAACCCTTTGAAAACAGCTGACGCCAAGAACCCGACGAAACCGCCGACGAGGGTCGTCGCCACTTTATGATCGGTCCAAAAGGCCTTGGCGTCCGTGACGGCGGCGTGCCATAGACGTCGAGTGTATGCAGAACCTGGGGCCGGAGTAGCGTCCTTCGAATTTTTGAGACTTTTCATCAACTCATCAAACTATATCTTATAAGACGGAACCCGACAGGAACCCCTCGACTACTTCACCAACCGGATGGTCCAGAAATCGTCTGAGAGATCGTTGTCGGTCAGGTATCCGTAGGGGATGGTGAAGTAGCCGCCCATTCCCCAGTCGGTGCCCCAGGAGTTTCTGGCGATGAAGCGGGTTGAGGCATCGTCATAGCCTACCGCGATCACGGCATGGCCGCCTATCGCGGTTTCGGACGACGCCGGCATTGGCGCTATACCTGTTTGGGCCACTTGGTCGCTCTCGAAGCTTTCATATACCGTGAACCCGAACACGAACGGGTACCCGGCCGCCAAGCAGGCCTTCAACTGGACCATGTTTTGCGCTACACGGCTATATTGCACGGCTGGATGCGTTTTCCCGGTCTTGTAGCATTGCGCCGGAGGATGCTCCGCGAAGTTCTGTTCTACATAGGGCCACATCGGCTCAGGACAGGAGCCCTGTTCGGCTACGGCCTTGATCCCGTCGCGGATCATGGCGCCGCTGTCGGAGGCAGTGGTTCCTTCCAGGGCACGCTCATTGTAGTAAATAAACAAACGCGACGGCGTGAATTGCTGGGTGTTCTGTTTGCACTGGTCGAAGGCGATGGCGGCGGCAATCGCATTGGCGGTGCAGCTTCCCAATTGACCCTGATCGTAGACCGGCGGACACGAAGGGCGCAGATCCATCGATTTCGGCATCGGGCCGGTTTTGCGCGGCGCGCGATACATACGGTCCCGTGCGTCTGGTAAATCCGGAATCCAGCCATAGCGAACGATCTTGTGCTTCATGCCCAGACCGTACACGGGCGCAAGGCTTTCACTGGTCGGCTCGGATATGTATGGCAGAGAAACGGCGAAAGTTAAGGGCGCGAATCCGCTGGTGAC
>CAVPKR010000140.1:0-11023 GCA_963705675.1 Terriglobia bacterium | reverse complement strand
CCCGGCAAAGCGGTTCGGTTCAAGCCCGGCAAGGAGCTGCAGACGCTGCAATAGGCGTCCAGAAGTTTGTGTCCACGAAGGGCTACTCCCCGACGGCCGTCAATCCCGGCTTTTTCGAGATGCTGCAAGGGGAGCACGCCCGGCCCAGGCATCGATACTGGCTGCACGCGCTGCTTTTCCTGTTGACGCTGGTGTCGACGACGGTGGTTGGGTCAGGACTGGCGCGCAGCTTCGCGGCTAGCCGGCCGTTCGATTTCGATGCCGACTTTTTCGGCTACGCGCGGCTCTGGCATGATCCTGCATCCATGCTGGATGGCTTGCCGTTCTCGCTGACGCTGCTGGCGATCCTGTTGGCGCATGAGATGGGTCACTACGTGGCGGCTCGCTATTATCGCGTGGATGCGACGCTGCCGTTTTTCCTTCCGGCGCCCACCTTAATCGGCACGTTCGGAGCATTCATTCGGATTCGCTCGGCAATCTTATCGAAGCGGGCGCTGTTCGACATCGGCATCGCAGGCCCGCTGGCGGGATTCGCGGCGCTCATATTGCCGCTGATCATCGGAGTGTCGCTGTCCAAAGTAGTGCCGGGGATCGGCGGCCGAGGCGAACTGGTATTCGGAACGCCGCTGTTTCTGCGCGGCTTCGAAATGGTCCTGTTCCCAGGCGTCGCTACCCAGGATCTATATCTGCATCCAGTGGCGCGCGCCGCGTGGGTCGGATTGCTTGCCACCGCTCTGAACCTTCTGCCGATCGGACAATTGGATGGCGGACATATTCTTTATTCCTTCCTGGGAGATCGCACCAAGATCCTGTCGCGGATTTTCGTGGCGTCGCTGGCGGCGTTAGGGGCCATCCAGTTATTCACCAGCGTTTACAAGATGGGCTATATGTGGCTCTTTTGGGCGGTAGTGCTGCTGTTCATCGGGATGCGCCATCCGGCCATCGTCGATCCGAGGCCGCTGGGCCGTACGCGCGGGTGGTTGGGGCTCGTCGCATTGATCATCTTTCTTTTGTCGTTTACACTGGCTCCTATCCGCACAGCGGGCTTGTGAAGATTTCCGCCACCATCATTACCTATAACGAGGAGCGCAATCTGCCTCGCGCGATTGAAAGCTTGCGCTGCGCGGATGAGATTGTCGTGATCGACAGCGGGTCCAGTGACCGCACAGTGGAGATCGCCGGCAAGCTGGGCGCTCGCGTCGTCGAAACGCCATGGCAAGGCTATGCCAAGCAGAAGAATTTCGCAGCCGCGCAGGCGGCGCACGATTGGATTCTTTCACTCGATGCCGACGAATCCTTGAGCGAGGCGCTCGAAGGAGAAATCTGGCAGCTTAAGAAGAATGGTACGCAGTTCGACGCGTATACGATGCCGCGCATGGCTCAATATCTCGGCCGCTGGATTCGCCACTCCGGCTGGTATCCGGATCGCAAAGTGCGGCTGTACAACCGGACCAAGGCGCACTGGGAGGGCGACTTTGTACATGAATCGGTGAAGGTTGGCGGACCCGTGGGGCATTTGAACTCCAATCTGCTGCATTTCACCTGTAGCTCGCTGTCGGAGCATTTGAAGACCATGGATCGTTACACGACGCTGGCAGCCGAGCAGATGCTGGGCACCGGGCAAAAGGTAACGTGGGGCCGTCTGATTTTCGAGCCTCCGTGGACCTTCTTTCGAACTTATGTGATAAAGCTGGGGTTTCTGGACGGGGTCGAGGGACTGGCGATCGCGAATATGGCGGCCGTCTACAACTTTCTGAAATATGCCAAGGCCCGGTTTATGAGTCCCGGACGGTGAAGACGCTTCACATCGACACGGGACGACAGATGGGCGGAGGACAATGGCAGGCGCTCTATCTGGTGGAGCGGCTGGAGCACGCGACGCTGCTCGCTCCGGAAAAATCGCCGCTGCTTGAGGAAGCGAAGAAGCGCGGCGTGGATGCTCGTCCGCTGACGCTGGGCTCGACCGCGCGAGTGGCACGCGGCATCGACCTGGTCCACGCACACGATGCAAGAGCACACGCGTTGGCTGCTGCCATTCCGGGGATGAAGCTGGTAGTCGCGCGCCGCGTGGCATTTCCGGTAAAGCCGGGACTGCTATCGAGAATGAAGTATGCCCGCGCGGATCGATACCTGGCGGTGTCGAGATATGTGGCGGCGCAACTGGAGCAATCAGGGATCGCGATGGAAAGGATCAGCGTGATCTATGACGGAGTTCCCCTGGTAGATCCGGCGCTAGGCCAGGACATCGTGGCGCTCGACTTCCAAGTGCACCGGCATAGTGCGCCGCGCCGCCGAAATCGCGGGAGTCGAGATTCGATTCGCCACGCAATTCTGGCAGGATCTTGCCACTGCACAAATATTCCTCTACGCGAGCGAGATGGAAGGCCTCGGATCGGCTGCACTTGCCGCGATGTCCGCCGGCGTCGCCGTGATCGCCAGCCGAGCCGGCGGATTGCCGGAAGCCGTAGCCGACGCCGGAATCCTGGTCGAAAATCAACCCGAAGCCTTCGCCGCCGCGATCCGTCGGCTGCTCGACAATCCGGAATTGGCGCGAGAGATGGGCCGCGGCGGGCGGGAACGCGTCGAAAAACAGTTTACGATTGATATCATGGTCCGCCAGACGGAGGCAGCGTATGCCGAGGTTCTCAGATGATCGAGGTGGTGTTAGCCGCCGCGTTCGGCCTGTTGATCGGCAGCTTTCTGAACGTCTGTATTTATCGCCTGCCGCGCGATCTTTCGGTGGTCCGTCCACGCTCGTTTTGTCCCGAGTGCGAGAAGACCATCGTCTGGTATGACAACGTTCCGGTTTTAAGTTACGTTCTGCTTCGCGCCGGTTGCCGGAATTGCCATGCGCGAATTCCGCCCCGTTATCCGATTGTGGAGCTGATTACCGCCGTGATGTTCGGGCTGTGCGTCGCGGCACTGGGCTTGTCACCGGCGGCGCTCAAATATTGCTTATTCTCCGCGATTTTGATTACCCTGGTCGCCTCCGATCTGGAGACCTTCACGCTGCCCGACGAATTCACGCTGGGCGGAACGGGAATCGGTCTTGCACTCGCGGCATTCGTGCCGATGCCGCTCGGTTGGGCGACCATCCTGCTGCCGCGTGGGACGCCTCCAAAGCTGGCGTCGGTTTGCGAAGCCGCGCTGGGTGCGGCTTTTCTTAGCGGGATGATCTGGTTCATGGGTTGGGCGTTCGAAAAGCTGCGGCATCGCGAAGGCATGGGGCTTGGCGACGTGAAAATGCTGGCCATGATTGGAGCTTTTCTGGGATTGCAAGGGGCTTTGCTGACGTTGATCGTTGCCGCGCTCATCGGCTCCGTGGTGGGATTAATCTACGCCGCGGTAACCCGAAAAAACTGGCGGACGCTGGAACTTCCCTTCGGCAGCTTTCTAGGCAGCGCCGCACTGGTGGTGGCGATTCTAGGTCAAGTGGTTGCGGTCTGGTATCCGAAATTAGGGATGTGAGGCGACGGGAGCGGTTGATATTTCAACCGGTGGAGGACGCCGCGCGGCGAAGAAGCTGCACGGGCTCGACGGAAATCAGCCTAGGCTCGGTGCGTCCACAACCGCAGGGCGCTGAATCCACCGCATGTCGATCCAGAGTGAGCTTCGCGATGATGTGCAATCCGTTGTGGGCTTCGCACTCGCTCGCCAGAAGTACGCCTTCTTCTCCGATCACCTGCTCGAACGCAGGCACGCGAAATGCCCACCACAATCGCTTCCGCTCCGCTTCGCCGAGCCGCGGCTCATGTTCGCTGCGGAACACGACTACTGCGTGAGTCACTGGAACCACGCCCGCCAAGGCATCCAGTTGCGGCAATGCGGCCGCAATAGCCTGTGGAACAAATTTCGCCACGTCTTCGCCCCATCCCGCCGGGAAAATACGCACCGAGCCTCGCGACCGGAACCCGGGCACCAGCACGGCGGTACGGGGAGCGGGCGGAATTGGATACTGAAAGACCGCCTTGCGCGTCAACTTGGGAAGCCAGGGAAATCGACCGTCCACTCTTAAGAGGTGCGATTAAGGCTGCATGATTCTCAGCAGATTTTCAGCTAAGACTGCACGTGCATCGCCGATATCCAGGCCTAGCTCATAAAGCGCGGTAGTTTGATCGTCGAAAATCTGCTGACGCCAACCTTGCGGAAACATTGACGAATCCGTGCCGAACAGCAGCCGCTTGGGTCCCACCACATCCAGCGCGCGGCGAAAGACCTGCCGCAGATCCAGGTGCGATTCCTGGTAACGCACCCACGCATTCGAGCTAGACGTGTCCAGATAGACGTTGGGGCAAAGATCCGCAAGCATCAGCGCCTCCCGGAAATACCCCGCGCCGAAGTGCGGCACGATGATGGGAACTTGGGGATACTTTAGCGCGACGAAATGCAGGTCGATGGGATTCGAATATCGCAAGTCGAACAGCGACGGGAGACCGAGTTTCGCCCGAACGCCGACGCTCAACACCCCGCAGTGTACAAACACCGCTCGCCGGTTCTGCTCCGCCCATTCGAACACCGGGCGGACGCATTCATCGTGGATCGAATAGGCGTGCATCGCCGGGAACAGGCATGCGGCGTTCACGTCCGCGAAAGTTTCCGGTTTCCACCCGCGCGGATTCACCATGGCATACGCGAAGAACCGGCCGGGATGGGCGTGCGCCGCCGCAACCACCGATGCTTCATCGCCGGGAATGCTCGCGATCAATGAGGCTCGCGCGATTCCGTGGCGATCCAGCTCATGCGTCCACGCGGCAGCAAGTTTCTCCGGCTCCGGCGGCGGCAAGGGCATGCCGATCTGCGCGCTTACTTCCTCTATTGTGAGGCCGGATTTCTGCGCTGCCAGCGCCGAGAAGAAGCGGTGTGAAAAGAAGTGGACGTGGGCGTCGGCAACCGGGATCGATCCCCAGGGCGACTCTCGCTCGATCAGGGTCATTCGCCCGCCGCCCTCCCGGGAAGCTGCGTCAAACCGGTCGACAAAGCGAGCTGTGTCAGTCCCGCCACATTATTCACGCCCAGTTTTTTCATCATAGTCTTGCGATAACTACGCACCGTCTGCTCGCGCAGGTCCAGCATCACCGCGATCTCTTTACTGGTTTTCCCTTCGGCCACCATGCGCAGGACTTGCAGCTCGCGCGGCGATAACCCTTCGAGCGCGTGCGGCGCCGCCCGCGATTCCAGATCTCCTTTTTGAATCCTTGTCAGCAAACGGTCCGAGACCTGCGGGCTCAGGTAAGCCCCGCCGCGCGACACCATGCGCAGCGCTTCCATCAGGTCCGTATCCGAGGCTTTCTTGAGAATGAAGGCGCGGGCTCCGCTTCGGATGGCGCTGACCACCGAGTTTTCGTCGTCATACATCGAAAGAATCACGATCTTGCAATCGGGGTGGTAGCGAAGGATTTCCGCCGTAGTTTCGACGCCGTTTAATCCCGGCAGACCGATATCCATCAGCACCATATCGGGACGGAATTGTTTCACGAACTGCACCGCGTCAGTGCCGGTTTCGGCCTCACCGGCCACCCGAAACTCATCACCGCGGCTAAGGATGGCTTTAATGCCATCCCGCATGATCTTGTGATCATCGACGAGCAGGACGTCAAAGGCCATAACCGCTCAATTGTACTCGTTCACGAGCCTCAACGGAGTTTGGGGGAGAATGGACGCAATTCCTGGCTCAGCGCGCGCACCCGGTCAAGGGCGTCGTCGAGCGTTTGGGTGACTTCGCGAACGCGATCCGTGGTCTCCGGAAAATCCATGCGCAGCAGCTCCAGCCGCAGGCCGGCAGCCGATAGGAGAGGGCCGATATCGTCGTGCAGCGTCTTTCCTGCCAGCTCGATTTTCTTCGATAAAGAAACTTTGGCCATTACCTCTTGCGCTTGATGACCCGGCGGGCAGCATCTGCGACGTTGACCGCGCGGAGCCCGTATTTATCCAGCAGGGCATCGGGCGCGCCGGATTCCGCATAAGTATTGTCGATGCCGACAAATTCCATCGCCGCGGGATGCGTCTCCGCCACCACTTGCGCGACGCGCACACCCAGCCCGCAATCAAGCAGGTGTTCTTCAGAAACCACGATGGCTCCCGTCTCTTCAGCCGCGCGCGCGATCGCTTCGCGGTCGATCGGCTTGATGGTGTGGATGTCGATCACGCGAGCCGAAATTCCTTCGTCGCTCAGGATGTCCGAGGCTTTAATCGATTCCGCCACCAGCAATCCTGTGGCGATCAGAGTCACGTCCTTGCCGTCGATGACCTGAATCGCTTTGCCGATGGTGAACTCCTGTTCAGGCGGGTATATCACCGGCGCTTTGGCTCGTCCGGCGCGAATGAACAGAGGCCCCACATGCGCGGCGGCAGCCTTCACCAGCTTCGTCATGGCGACTTCATCGGCCGGGCAGATTACCGTGAATCCCGCCAGCGAGCACGCCAGGCTGATATCCTCGATGCTCATCTGCGATGGCCCGTCTTCGCCAATCGAAATGCCGCTGTGAGTTCCCACCGCTTTCAGATTCACCTTGGGGAACGCCGCGGTCACGCGAAACTGTTCAAATCCTTTATTGAGCACGAACACCGAGAAGCTGGAAACGAACGGAATCTTTCCCGACGATGCCAGGCCCGCCCCGATCGCGACCATGTTCGCCTCCGCGATGCCGCATTCGAAGAAACGGTCGGGATATTTCTTGCCGAATTCCGCGGTGTATGTCGACTTCGAAAGGTCGGCGTCCAGCACCACGACGTCGGGATTCGACGCGCCCAGCTCCACCAGCGCCTTCCCCCAGGCTTCCCGTGTCGCCATGCCGAGCTTCAGCTCATGTTTGATTTGGGTCGGCATTATGCGAGCTCCTTTAGCGCTTTCTCAGCCTCTTCGGGCGTCGGCGCCGTGCCGTGAAATTTTGGATTATTTTCCATGAAAGAGACGCCTTTCCCCTTGATCGTGTGGGCGACGATGAAGGTCGGCTTGCCTTTGCAGGCCGCCGCCTCCGCGAAAGCCTTCTGAAGCGCGACAATGTCGTGCCCGTTGACCCGGATCACGTGCCATCCGAAACTGCGCCACTTGTCTTCGATCGGCTCCAGGCTCATAATGTCTCTGACAAAGCCGTCCAGCTGGATCCCGTTGTAATCGAGGATCGCGCACACATTATCCAGGCCGGAATTGCCTCCGAACATCGCCGCTTCCCAGATTTGCCCTTCCTGAATCTCGCCGTCGCCGAGCACGACGTAAGCTCGCGAATCGTTCTGGTTAAGCCGCGCGGCAAGTCCCATCCCGATCGCCAGCGACAAGCCTTCGCCCAGCGATCCCGTGGATGCTTCGAGCGCGGGAATGAACCGGACGTCCGGATGTCCCTGGTAAATCGAGCCAAGTTTGCGCAGCGTATTGAGCTGATCCTTGGGGCAATAGCCGCATTCGGCCATCACCGCATAAAGCATCGGGCAGCAATGCCCTTTTGAAAGGATGAACCGGTCGCGCTCCGGCCATTTCGGATCGGCTGGGTCATGCCTTAGCACATCAAAGAACAGCGTCACTGCGATTTCCGCCCACGAAAGCGAGCCGCCGGGATGGCCCGATTTGGCCGCCGTAATCATTTCGATCGATTCGCGGCGCATTTGTTTGGCGATCGCCGCGAGCTCGGCGGCGTTGCTGGTTTTCTGCATCGTCCTACTAATTTAGCATTACACTTAGCCAATGCCGCGCTCGCTGCTGGACTCGTTGGAAGAAATGAAGGGGTTGTTTGGGCGCGAGGCGGCGCGACGCACCACGGAGCTGCTCGATCGGACTTTGAAAACTCGCCTGCGCGATGCGGTTGAGCTGATTCGTCTGCATGAGACCGTCCTGTTTCTTCGCGCCTATCCCCAGAGCCCGCGCGTGCTGCGCCTGGCCGATCAGGTCCTGTTTTCGTTCGCGGAACGGTTGCGAGGCGTGAATCGCGATCGGTTTGAGGATCCGGAGGTCTCCGGCATCGCTGGAACCGGCCTTTCGACGAACTTTAGCTACGAAATCGTCCGCGGTTTGGCGGCCCGTTACCCGATTCACATCGATTGGGAAAATTATGAACACCCGGACCGTCTGGGTCCGGTGCTGGCGCGCGCCATTCCGCTGGCGGGCGAAGATGCCGCTGTCGAGCCGCATGTCGACTGGCGACGCTGGCTGGAATCCGCGGGTGGAAATATCCGCTGGCTGCTCGATCGCGTAGATCCGCAAACTTACGACCTGCTGGAAATTCCGGTGCGCTGGGAATTGGACGATTCGATGGCGTCGCGCTCCCGAACGCGGCTTCCCGGCAAGAGCATTTTCTATCATCACCGGCCGTTTCTGAAACGCAGCGACGTTTCGCTCGAAGCCGAATTCGCCGCACCCAAAATTGCCGTGAAGAAGATTGCGCGTCCCCGGAAGATTCTCGATTTGATCGTCGACACCTCGGCTGTCCGGTATCGCGAGCTGTACGGCTTCACGCATCCCGATGAAGCTCACGTCTATCACGCCGATTTCGGGCGCGGGGTCGAGATGTTTTTCTGGGGCGTTCCGCCTCAATGGAGGCTGCCCCTGCGAGCCTGCCATTGCGGGATGTTTTTCAAGAATGGAGTGCCGCTCGGCTACGTGGAAGGCTTGTCGCTGTTCGAGCGGATGGAGGTCGGGTTCAACCTCTATTACACCTTTCGCGAGGGAGAAACCGCCTGGCTTTATGCCAAGGTTCTGAAGCTGTTTCGCGAGCAGCTTGGGGTCACGTGCTACTCGGTGGACCCATATCAGCTCGGCCATGAGAATGAGGAGGCGATCGAGTCGGGCGCGTTCTGGTTCTACCGGAAACTCGGGTTCCGGACGACATCCAAGGAAATCGCGCCGCTGATTGCCCGCGAAGAAGCCGCGATTTCGGCCGATCGCAGCTATCGCACATCGCCAGCGACTCTGCGGCGACTGGCTCGCGCAGCCTTGATTTACAACGGCGGACCGGAATGGGATGGGTTCGAGCTAAGAAAGCTGGTGAAAATGCCACGGATGCCGGAGGAGTTGATTCGTGCTAAGCAAGCGCCGGAAGAATCGAGATATCTGCGTTTGATGCAGCGGGATGCAGCTTTGCGGCGGAAGGTTTTATCCGGCGGTCGGGAAAGTCTTTGAGATGTGATCGTGCCAGGTGAGATTTTCCTCGTCAACCAAGGCCCAAACCACCCCTAAACCCGCTGAAATGAGGCTCAAAACGCTCGCAATCTGACGCATTCCGCGCTGATCGCGATCGGGCGGACGGCCGTCGAAATCCACCAGCCGCAGTCCCGCAAATTTCATCCCGGGGGAATCGCCGTTCGCCAGGCACCACAAGGATCGGTAGAGCAGCGCGACCAGCACGGCTACCCCTAGGAAGAACGGGATATTCTGCTTGGTAAAGGCGAGCACGCCGCCGGAGATGAAGAAAATTGCCAGGAAAACGCCTACCGCGATCATCACCATGCTCGCGTCGAAAGCCGTCGCCAGCAAGCGATGCGTGGGCAAGGCCACGGGAGCGTCGCAATAGATTACGGCTTCCACCTGCATTCCCAGTGGACTTTGAGCGTGAAAATCGAGCTGCTGCTGTGCGTCCGACCCTCGCCGGGGCCCCGGCTTCGACGGTGGACGCGAAGCCCGGCGGGGGTGTGCCGGTTCTTCCATCTCTCGCCGGCGCACCGGCGTCAGCGTCGGAATTGGGATTACCTTGGGGGCTCCGGATGCGTCTCGGAATAGCGGTGGCTGAAAACTTATATGGGCGGGCGGCGGTTCGGGAGCCACATCAGGTTCGCGCCGAGAAAACGTATCGAGAGCAGGCGCGGTCGCGCTCGAGATCGGAAACGGCTCCGGCGCTGAGCGCGCGGCTGACAGATGGAGACGCCGGCCGCAGCGGACACACCGCCGCTCATCCGCTTCATTCCAAGTGCGGCAGGACCGGCATTGCGTATTTTGACTTCCGCTTGACTGTAGCAAGGTCGCTCTGTTACGGTGCTCGGTTGAGCCTTTCTTCTGAACCTAGGGCGTGCTGCAGTACTACGGCCCTTATCTTTCCTAACATACTCGGCGGAATTTGTCACGTACTTTATTCAAGTCGTTTTGTTCTAGTACTGCTTTTTTGCCTGAACTTAGGCGCCCAAATCTTCAGTCCTCCTTTACCCTCGCCGGGGGAACCGGCGGTTCAACCTAGTCCGAATGTGAATCAAAAACTGAAAATCGCCCGCGAAAACGGCCCTCCGCCGGGTGATTACCTGTTCGACGCCATTCAGCAGACCACCGACGGAGCATGGCGTCATCTCCGCATGAACGCCAGAGTCGAAACCAGCGATGCGCTGCTGGTGGCCGACGAAATCGACTACAACGGGGACACCGGCGATGTGGAGCTGCGCGGGAACGTCCATTACACGAACTATGTTCGCGGCGAAAGGCTGGATTGCGACCGCGCCGAACTCAATATGGAGGACGACACCGGGAGATTCTACAACGTGAAGGGATCGGCGATGTCGCAGGTTCAGGCCCGGCCGGGACTCCTGACCACCCAGAATCCCTTCTATTTTGAGAGCAAATGGGCAGAAAGGTTGAAGGATCACTACATCCTGCACGACGGATTCCTGACCGATTGCCTGATGCCCCGGCCGTGGTGGGTACTCAAGGGCCCGGTGTTCGACGTAGTGCCGGGCGATCACGCGATTGCCCGCCGTTCATGGTTCTACCTGAAGCGCATCCCGCTGTTTTACACACCCTGGTTTTACAAGTCGTTAGAGAAAGAGCCGAGGCGAAGCGGGTTTCTGATACCCGATGTCGGCAATAACTCGCTGCACGGGACCATGGTCGGTTTCGGGTATTACTGGGCCATCAGCCGGAGCTTCGATCTCACTTATCGCGGCCAGTATTACTCAAATTCCGGGCTGGCGAATCACGTGGAACTCCGTGGCAAGCTCAGCGAGACGGCCGGCTTCGATCTGACGGTCTTTGGGATCAAGGATACCCAAGTGACCCAGCCCGATTCGAGCGGCGTTCGGATTAATCTGGTGGGCAAATACTATCTCGGCAACG
>CAVPKR010000139.1:0-12312 GCA_963705675.1 Terriglobia bacterium | reverse complement strand
TCCGGTGGTCGCGGTGTAGCTCAGAGTCTTGCCGTTGAACTGCTCTCAGTTTGGTGACCACCGGTTTTTGATCTTCGAGCGTATGAACCGGCTCGGCTTGGCCTGTTCCGGCTCCGGAGCGGAAATACTCGAGTGGCCCTTGCCGCCACTCTGCTGCGCGAAAGAAATTTGTAAAAAGAGAGCCGCGAAAACTGCGAGCGAGACCTTCATAAGTCGAGTCTACTTGGTCAGATCGAGATACTCCGCGCCGGGCGGAGGCACGAAGCGAAACATCGCATCCGGCACCGGGGGATTTTTTTTCTCGTTATCGAAAACGAACTCGATGGTGGAGCCATCCTGCTCCTTCACCGTCAGCCAGTGAATCACGAATCCGGCGACACCAGGAATTTCACTTCCGAATACGGCAGCTTGTCGGATTTCGGTATCGCCGTGATGAAGGTATTTTCGCGATCCGGCTGGGTGTGGAACTCCTTGAAGTCGCTCTCAAAATTCAAGCGGCCCGATAGAAACGCGAGCGGCGCCTTCATGTCCGTCGGCTTCCTTGAAGGCCATCTTCTCGGCGCGATTCTCGTTCGGGAAATACGAGTAAATATACTTCCCGTCCGAAATGTACAACTGGCCCGCAGGCGAGGAATACTGCCAGCGCATCCGTCCCGGCTTGCGCAGGAACAGCTCGCCTTTGTTGATCATGTTGCGGCCGTGGCCGCTGTACTTCTCGGTGAAGGAAACTTCGAGCGTCTGGGCGTGGTTGTAATGATCCTCGACGCCTTTGAGGATGTCATGGGCTGAGTCGTTCGATCCGCCATGCGCCGTCGCGGCGGCGGCGATAACGCAGGCGATCGTGCAAGCGATACTCGCCCTGCTGCCAGAACTCGATTTCGTCGGGACGAACACAATATCCTCCCCAATGTCTTGGACGCGGCGGCCCGGTTTCGGGATACTCCAGTTCCAGTTTCGCTAATTCCCGCTCCAGGATGGCGCGCGACGCGATCACGGAGCTTTGCTTGGACGCGGCTGCCCCCATCCGGCTGCCCAAGGGCCGCGATGCGAAGTAGGCGTCGGAATCGGCGGCGCTCAATTTCGAAACCCGCCCAGTTACCCGGACCTGCCGGTCGAGCTGGGTCCAGTAAAAAACCAGCGCCGCGCGAGGATTCTGCTCCAACTCGTTTCCTTTACGGCTTTCATAATTCGAGAAGAACACGAATCCCTTTTCGTCGACGCCTTTCAGCAGCACCATGCGAGCCGAGGGCCTGCCGTCGCGTGTCGCGGTGGCGAGCGTCATCGCGGTCGGCTCCTTCAGGCCCGCTATTTTGGCCTGGTCGAGCCACTTTTTGAATTGGCGGATGGGATCAGCGCCGGCCGTGCGTTCGTTCAGAGACTTCAAGTCCTCATTGTAAGCGGTAAAATAAAGGCGTATGGCAGAAAAAACCGAAGCCGATTGGAAGAAACAGCTCACACCGGAGCAGTATCAGGTGACGCGGCAAAAGGGCACCGAGGCTCCATTTACGGGGAAATATTGGAATCAGCATGAGGACGGCACCTATCATTGCGTGTGCTGCGGGGCGAAACTGTTCAGCTCCGGCACGAAATTCGATTCCGGCAGCGGCTGGCCGAGTTTCTATGCGCCGATGGACGAAAAGAACCTGCGCACGGTGGAAGACAACAGTCACGGAATGCGCCGTCTTGAAGTAGAATGCGCGCAGTGCGGGGCTCACCTGGGGCACGTGTTTCCGGATGGTCCCAAGCCCACGGGTCTGCGGTATTGCATGAACTCGGCATCGCTCGACTTTAAGCGCGATTAAAGTCCCGGCGTCCGGCGGCCGATTATCCACGGGGAGGCGATTGCCGTGGATTCTCTGCAATTCATCATCAGCGGTGCGTTAACGCTGATCATCTATGCAATGGTTTTGTTCGCCGTGTACAAGGTGTTCCAGATGAGCAAGGACATCACGGAGATCAAAGGCCTGCTGAGCGACATCAAGCGCAACACCACCGTAATCGCGCCCGTGCCCTCCTACGCGCATTCGCCGGAAAGCCTGGTTCGGGCGGTTCATGCGGCGTCCTATTCGGACCTTGACGCCCAGACGCTTTCGGAGCCTCTCGAGATAAGCGCGAACCGCAACCTTCCGTCGAAGTAAAAGCCGCAGGCGGCCCATTTGCGCGCCGGTGGTAACATTGCCGTATGAAAATCGCCATTTCGCTGGCCTTTGCTCTGATGGTTTCGAGTGCCCAGACGCTCCTGGTACTGAACAAAAACGACGCGAACCTGGCCATCGTCGATGCCGGCTCGAATAAGATTCTAGGCAAAGTTCCGGTCGGCGAAGGACCTCACGAAGTGGCCACCGATGGGAAGCTGGCCTTTGTCAGCAACTACGGCGGGCAAACTCCCGGCAGTACTCTTTCGGTGATCGACCTGGCGGCGAAAAAGGAGCTTCATCGCGTGGATCTCGGCCCGCTCCGGCGGCCCCACGGGATGTTCTACCAAGACGGGAAAGTCTATTTCACCGCGGAGTTGAACAAGCTGATCGCGCGGTACGATCCGCCTACGAATCAAGTGGACTGGCTGATGGGGACCGGGCAGAACACCACTCACATGGTACGGTTGAGCCGCGACGGCAGCAAGATCTTCACGGCCAACATCGGGTCCGACAGCATCACCATCATGGATCGCGGCGCGAATTCGACTTGGAATGAGACCGTGGTGCCGGTAGGCAAGGGGCCGGAGGGGTTCGACGTGTCTCCGGACGAAAAGGAGATCTGGGCGGCGCACTCGCGCGACGGCGGCGTGTCCATTATCGATATCGCGTCGAAAAAAGTCACGGCGACATTCGATGTGGGGACCAAGCGGTCCAACCGGTTGAAGTTTACTCCTGATGGGATGCACGTTCTGATTTCGGATCTGGACGCGGGGGACGTGATCGTGCTCGACCGGGCGTCGCGCAAAGAAATTAAGCGCGTGAAGCTCGGGAAGGCTCCCGAAGGAATCCTGATGGCGCCCGACGGCTCGAAAGCCTATCTAGCGGTGAATGGAGACGACTACGTGGCGATTTTCAACCTGAAGACGTTCACCGTCACGGGTCGTATTTCCACCGGCGGAGGTCCCGATGGGATGGCTTGGATTCCCTAGCGGAGTGGTAAAATTCTTGAAACCGGTTAGATGACGGAAGCATTCGAGCCAGAGCAGCAGGACCTGGACTATCTGTTCAGCGTTACCTATGAGGAACTGCGCCGCCTGGCGTCCACCATCAAGCGCGGGGACCAGAATTCCACCCTCAATCCGACGGCCTTAGTGAATGAGGCTTGGATCAAACTGGCGAAGTCCTCGAAGTTTTCCATGACCTCGCAACTGCACTTCAAACGAATCGCCGCACGCGCCATGCGGCAGGTGCTGGTGGAGGCGGCGCGCCGGCGCAAAGCCGATAAGCGCGGCGGAGGCGAAACGATGGTCCTGTTAGGCGATTCGACACCGGCGGTGGTATATGAAGACGATGTGATCGGGCTCGATACGGCGCTCGATGAGCTGGCTCGGATCCAGCCGAGGCAGGCCATGATGGTAGAAAGCCGGTTTTTCGGCGGTCTGGAAGTGGCCGAAATCGCGCAACTTCTTGAAGTGTCGGAAGTTACGATTCTACGCGACTGGCGGGCCGCCAAGGCATGGTTAGCCCACCAGCTTCGCCGCTGATTTCCGCCAGGCCGCTATTTGCCTTTATTCTGATTCGACGATTGCGCCGCCATCTTCAGTTCATTGTTGACCTGATCCAACAGGTTTTTGGCTTTTTGAGCGTGACCTTGCAGGTCCCACTCATTGGCTTGTTGGGCTGCGACGATTTTCTCGTACGCCTGTGTGCTCAGCCGCTGGGCAGCGGCGAGATTCGGATGACGGGCGGGGTTGACATTGTCTTTCGGTTTTTGCGCGACGGCAATGCCGCCGATTCCGAGCAGGGAAGCAACTACGACGGTAACTACCCGAGATTTAGTCATGGGTGCAAGTATAAAACGAAATCGTGCTAGTTAGAAATGTCGTGGGTGTGGCTTTCCTCGCGGATCGGCATGTAGAACTTGTACCACCACTGCTGGGCGGCGCTGTCGGCATACTTCTTTAAAGCGTCTTCGCTCTCGAATTCCATCACGATCGCCTGCTTATACCCTTCCTGACCCTGATACTTAAGGTTCTTAGTCCAAACGCGCTTGATTCCGGGATACTTCGAGGGAAGCTGATGAACCGCCTCGATGGCGGCGTTGATCTGCTCCGGAGTCGCATCGTCCTTCCATTTCACATTGATAATGTGCAGGACCGTCTTGGGAGATTGCGCCATCGCGATCGACGTAAGTACAAATAAACAAAGGATGCTCGCCAGAATTCTTCTCATGAAACCTATTATGACCTTTCGTGGAACCTGCCGCCGCGCCGTTTCGTAAAATATCGCAAGGGGTGGCATATGCAAACCGCGATGCGTCTGGCATGTCTGGGATTGGCGTGTTTTCTGGGCGGCTGCGAGGATTTCGATATCGGCGGCATCAGCGACCGCTATCGCGAGGATTTTCACTTCAGCTACCCCCTGAGCGCGGGCGGAAGCGTGCAGATCGACAACGCGAACGGCTCCATCGACATTTCCGGTTGGGACCAGAACACCATCGAGATCGACGGCAGCAAGTACGCCAGCACCGAATACCGCATGCAGGAGATGAAGATCGACATTTCGCCTTCCGCCAATTCCATCCGGATTCGCACCATCCCGCCGCTGGACCGTCATGGCAATTACGGCGCCCGCTACACGATCCATGTCCCGCGAAACGTGGAGTTGCAAAACATCGTCAGCTCCAACGGCTCGATTCACGTCGACGCCATCAACGGGCAGACTCATTTGAAGACCTCGAATGGCGGCATTCGCGCCAACGGCCTCGAAGGGTCGCTCGACGCCCAGACCTCGAATGGATCGATGGAGATTTCAAACGTCACCGGCGATACGACCCTGCGGACCTCGAACGGCGGCATCCGCGCGGATGTGAAGAAGGGGAGCTTTGCGGCCATCACCTCGAACGGAAGCATCACGGCTCACCTGATGGAGCCCGACACGAGGCCGGTGCGTCTTGAAAGCTCCAATGGACATATCGACTTGACCATGGACGCCGCTCGCGAAGTGCACGCCGACACCTCCAACTCCTCGATTATCGTGCGCATGCCTTCCGCCACCGGAGCGAATGTGCGCGCCCATACTTCAAACTCGTCCATTTCCTCGGATTTCGACGTGAACGTGCACGGAGGAATGCTCTCGAAGCATCGCCTCGAAGGAGCCATCGGTTCGGGCGGCCCTCTGCTGGATCTGGGTACCTCGAACGGCTCCATCAAGATTCTGCGGCTCTAACGTTTGATTTTCGGCCACGCCAGGCAGCATAATAAGGACCTCTGACGTATGGCCGCTGAAGGCATGTCCGCCGAAGAGTTTGCTGCGCGATTCGCGGATCTGCACCCGCCCCTAGGTGCCCAACCCGCTACCGTCGAGGCGGCCAGGTGCCTGTACTGCTTCGACGCGCCATGCACGGTCGCGTGCCCGACGCATATCGACGTCCCGAAGTTCATCAAGAAAATCGCCACCGGAAACTTGCACGGTTCCGCACTTACGATTCTCGACTCGAACATTCTGGGCCTGAGCTGTTCTCGCGTGTGTCCGGTGGAGGTATTGTGCGAAGGCGCCTGCGTCATGAATCAATACAACCGCCAACCGATCGAGATCGGCCGGTTGCAGCGCCACGCAATGGATCGGTTCTATTCGAATTCTCCATCCCTTCCGGTGGCCCAGGATCGCGGCAAGCGCGTCGCCTGCATCGGAGCTGGCCCGGCGTCGCTCGCCTGCGCGGCCGATTTGCGCCGCCGCGGGTACGCCGTGACCGTCTTCGATCGAAACGAACTGCCCGGCGGCCTGAACACGTACGGAATCGCCGAATATAAGCTACGCCCTGTCGACAGCCTGAAAGAAGTCGCGCTGCTGCGTTCCATGGGAGTCGAGTTCCGCATGAATACCGACATCGGCGGCCACCTCGACGACATCGATCGCGATTTCGACGCCATCTTCATCGGCGCCGGTCTGGGACCCGTGCATCGCCTGAATATTCCCGGCGAGGATCTGCCTGGCGTGATCGACGCCCTCAGTTTCATTGCCGCCTATAAGACGGCGACCGTAAAGATCGGACGCCGCGTGGCCGTGATCGGCGCAGGCAATACCGCGATCGATGCCGCGACCGCCGCCGTCCGCCTGGGCGCCGAAGAAGTCCACATTTTGTATCGCCGGGGCGAGCGCGACATGCCTGCCTTCGAGTACGAATACGAGCTCGCCAAACACGACGGGATCCGTTTCCACTGGAACGTCCAGCCCGTGAAAATTCAGGGTGCAACCGCGGTGGAATCGATTCAATGCGTCGACGCGTCGCGCCATCCCTTTGAGCTGCTCTGCGACCAGGTGATCCCCTCCATCGGCCAATCGCGCCTGGTCGATTTCTTGGCTCGGTTCCAGGGCGTGAACGTCGAAGGCGGCCGGATCCAGATCCATCGTGAAACCGGCCAGACCGCTAATCCGAAATATTTCGCGGGCGGCGATTGCGTGAACGGCGGTCGAGAAGTGGTGGACGCGGTCGCGGATGGAAAGCGCGCCGGCATTGGAATCGCACAATGGCTGACTTAACCACGCTCTTCGCCGGCAGAATCCGCTGCCCGAATCCCTTCTGGCTGGCCTCCGGCCCTCCCGCCAATTGCGGCGACCAGGTGATGCGCGCGTTCGACGCTGGTTGGGGCGGCGCCGTCTGGAAAACACTGGGCGAGCCGATCACCAACGTTTCTTCGCGCTACAGCTCAGTCGATTGGAACGGTCAGCGCATGATGGGCCTGAACAATATTGAGCTGATCACAGACCGTCCACTCGACGTGAACCTGCGGGAAATCGCCGAGGTGAAGAAGCGTTACCCGCATCACGCCGTGATCGCGTCGCTGATGGTCGAATCGCGGTGCGAGTCTTGGCATGAAATCGTCCGCCGCTCTGAAGACGCCGGAGCCGATGGGCTGGAGCTGAATTTCGGCTGTCCCCACGGCATGTCTGAGCGCGGCATGGGCAGCGCCGTCGGTCAAGTTCCCGAATATTGCAGCATGATTACCCAGTGGGTGAAGGAGGTCGCGCACACGCCTGTATTGGTGAAGCTGACGCCTAACGTAACCGACATTCGTCCTATAGCCCGAGCCGCGTTGAAAGGCGGCGCGGATGGTTTGTCGGCCATCAATACCATCAACTCGATTACCGGCATCGATCTGGACACGCTCATTCCGCGTCCCAATGTCGACGGGGCTTCCGCGCACGGCGGGTATTGCGGTCCCGCCGTGAAGCCGATCGCGCTGCACATGGTGCAACAAATTGCCAGCGACACCGGGTTGCCCGTTTCCGGCATCGGAGGCATCTCGACGTGGCGCGATGCGGCCGAGTTCATTCTGCTGGGCGCGCAAAGTGTTCAGCTTTGCACCGCGCCGATGCACTATGGATTTCGCGTCGTCGAAGACATGATCGACGGGCTCAAGAACTGGATGAATGAGAAAGGTTTCGCCACCATCGAACATTTTCGCGGCCTAAGTCTGCCGCGCGTTCAGGACTGGAAGAAGCTGAACCTGAATTATAAGATCGTCGCAAAAATCGATCCTGAAAAATGCATCGGCTGCGATCTCTGCTACATCGCCTGCTGGGATGGCGCGCACCAGTGCATCCATATCGACGGCCACGCGAAACCCGAGCACTTGGCTGAAGCGTCCCGGCGATCCATCACCGCGACGCCGATTCCGAAGCTCGACGGAACTCCTTCAAACGGCGCCCGCCGCCGCGTTCCCCATGTGGATGAGCACGAATGCGTCGGTTGCAACCTGTGCTGGCTGGTGTGTCCGGTGGAAGATTGCATCACGATGGAACGCGTCGACACAGGCCTTCCGGCCGAGTCCTGGGAGCAGCGTACATGCCGTCAAAATTGATCCGGAATGGAACCGTAGTCACCGCGAAGGAGACCCGGCTCGCGGATATTCTGATCGAAGGCGAAACCATTAAAGAAGTCGCGCCGGGGATTCCATCCAGCGCCGCGGACACCGTCATCGACGCCACTGGGATGCTGCTCATGCCCGGCGGGATCGACGTTCACACTCATCTCGACATGCCGTTCGGCGGCACCACGTCGAGCGACGATTTCGAAACCGGCACCAAGGCCGCCGCCTTCGGAGGCACCACCACTCTGATCGATTTCGCGATCCAGCCGAAAGGCACGCGCATGCGCGACGCGCTGGACACCTGGTGGAAGAAAGCCGAGACTCGCGCGTCCATCGACTACGGGCTGCACATGATCGTCACCGACTTGGGCGAAGCCGGGCCTTGAAGACATGGACGATATGGTCCGCGAAGGCGTCGCCAGCTTCAAGCTGTTCATGGCATATCCCGGGGTCCTGATGGTCGACGACGCGACTATTTTTCAGGCCCTGGGCCGCACCGCGAAGAACGGCGCGCTGATCTGCCTGCATGCGGAAAACGGCGGAATCATCGACGTGATGGTGAAGCGCGCCATCGCGGAGGGAAAGACTGCGCCGGTGTACCACGGCCTCACGCGTCCGGTGGCGGCCGAAGCCGAAGCGGTGCATCGCGCGGTGGCGATGTCGGAGATTTCAGGCGCGCCGGTCTACATCGTGCACCTGTCGTCCGAAGAAGCCTTGAATGAAGTGCGCGCCGCACGCGATCGAGGCATACCCATTTTCGCGGAAACCTGCCCGCAATATCTTCTGTTATCCATCGACGACCTGGCGCGTCCCGGTTTCGAAGGCGCGAAATACGTCTTCACTCCCCCGCTGCGCGAAAAACACCATCAGCCGAAATTGTGGGATGGGCTGAAGCATGACCACTTGCAAGTGGTCTCCACTGACCATTGCCCGTTCTGTTTCGAAGATCAGAAAATCCTCGGCAAGGACGATTTCACGAAGATTCCCAACGGTGGACCCGGCGTCGAGAATCGCCTCCAGCTTCTCTACCATCACGGGGTGAATTCCGGCCGCCTTAGTTTGAATCGATTCGTGGAATTGGTTTCGACCACTCCCGCGCGCCTGTTTGGACTGTATCCGCGCAAAGGCGAGCTCGCCGCCGGCAGCGATGCCGACATCGTTATCTGGGACCCGAATGCCGATCACGAAATCGGCGTCAAGACGCATCATATGCGCGTCGACTACTCGATGTTCGAAGGTTTTCGCGTGAAGGGCAATGCGCGAACCGTCCTTTCGCGCGGCGAAGTCATCGTCGACCACGGCAAGTTTCTCGGCCGCACGGGCCGCGGATCGTTTCTGAAACGCGCAGCGCGCGGGGGCGCATGGCAGTAGACGCGTCGCTTTATAACGCCGATCTCGCGCCAATTCCCTTCGAGCGGCGGACCTGGGGACTCTACAATTACGCGTCGTTGTGGGTCGCGATGAGCGTCTGCATCCCCACCTACATGCTGGCTTCGGGCCTGATCGCCGGAGGCATGAACTGGTGGCAGGCGGTCGGGACCATTCTGCTGGGCAACCTGGTGGTCCTGATTCCGATGCTATTGAACGCCCATGCCGGCGCGCGCTACGGGATTCCATTTCCAGTTTTCGTGCGAGCCTCCTTCGGAGTCCGCGGCGCGAATATCCCCGCCGTCCTCCGAGCCTTGGTCGCGTGCGGATGGTTCGGAATCCAAACCTGGATCGGCGGCCAGGCCATTTTCGCGATGCTTCGAATCCTGTGGCCAGCCCGCGGCAGCTTCGCCCGCGGGCATCTGGATCTGCTTCTTCGCGTTCTGGGCGCTGAATATGTTCGTGATCTGGCGCGGAATCGAGACCATCAAGATCCTGGAAGGCATCGCCGCCCCGTTCATGCTCGCCGTCGGATTGCTGCTGCTCTGGTGGATCGTCGGCCTCGCCGGAGGCTTCGGTCCCGTGCTGCGCGCGCCGAGTAAATTCAAATCTACCAGCGAGTTCCTGCATTTCTTCGTCCCCTCGCTCACCGGAATGGTGGGATTCTGGGCGACGGTGGCCCTGAATATTCCGGATTTCACGCGCTATGCCCGGTCGCAAAAGGACCAGATGTGGGGACAAGCGCTGGGCCTGCCCGCCGCGATGACGCTATATTCTTTCATCGGCGTAGCGGTCACGTCCGCGTCAGCGGTAATTTTCGGCGAAGCCATCTGGGACCCCGTCGTGCTGCTGGGAAAATTCAACCGCCCCATCATCGCGTTTGTGGCCCTCATTGCCCTGCTGGTGGCGACACTCAATACTAACGTCGCAGCCAACGTAGTTTCGCCATCGAATGATTTTTCAAATCTGAACCCGCGCCGGATTTCTTTCCGTACCGGAGGCCTGATCACCGGCGTCATCGGCGTCCTGCTGATGCCATGGAAGCTGCTCGGCGACTACAGCAATTACATTTTCGGCTGGCTGGTGGGCTATTCCGGATTGCTTGGCCCTATCGCCGGGATCATGATCGCCGACTATTTTGTGCTGCGCAAACGCGAGCTGGACGTCGACGCTTTGTATCGCCGCCACGGACGCTATGAGTATTCAGCCGGCGTGAACTGGCGCGCCGTCGTCGCCCTTGCCATCGGCATCGCGGTCGCGCTTTGCGGCCTGGCGTTCCCCGCCCTCCGCTGGCTGTACGACTACGCCTGGTTCGTGGGATTCTTTGTAGCAGGCACCTTATATTTGATTTTTATGGGAGGCATACCATGATTGCAAGTGAAACCAAAGTCCGAACCCTCGAATTTTACGTCAACGGAAAATGGGAAGAACCCGCCGGGTCCGCGCTGCACCCGGTGACGAATCCGGCCACCGGCCAGGTGATCGCGCAGGTGCCTTACGCCACCGCCGCGCAAGTCGACCGCATCGTCAAGCAGGCCCATGCGGCGTTTCTCAAGTGGCGCGAAGTACCGGTGGTCGATCGCGTTCAAATTTTCTATCGCTATAAGACGCTGCTCGAGAAAAACGTGGACGATGTCGCCAGGATTCTCTCGACTGAAAATGGCAAGACCCTCGACGACGCGAGAATGTCCGTTCGCCGGGGATTCAGATGGTGGAAGTCGCGTGCGGGATGCCGAGCCTGATGATGGGTGACTCGCTTGAAAATGTCTCGCGTGGAATCGACTCCGTTTCTATCCGCCAGCCGCTGGGGGTCTGCGCGGGCATCACGCCGTTCAATTTTCCCGCGATGGTGCCGATGTGGATGTTCCCGTTCGCCATCGCGTGCGGCAACACGTTTATCCTGAAGCCGTCCGAAAAAGTTCCCATGACACCCACGCGCACGGCGGAGCTCCTGCATGACGCTGGCCTTCCCGAAGGCGTGTTCAACCTGATTCAAGGCGATAAGGTCGCGGTCGACGCGTTGCTTCAGCATCCCCTGGTTCGCGCGATCTCTTTCGTCGGCTCTACGCCGGTGGCGAAATATATATACGAGCAATCCGCGAAACACGGCAAGCGCGTGCAAGCCTTGGGCGGCGCGAAAAATCACCTGGTGGTGACTCCCGGAGCCGACCTTGAGAAGACCGTTGAAGCCATCATCAGCTCGGCCTTCGGCGCGGCGGGCGAGCGATGTCTGGCCGGCAACATCCTGGTCCCGGTGGGCGATGTCGCGCAACCGCTGCTCGATCTTCTGGTCGCGAAGACTAAGTCAATGCGAGTCGGCGACGGCCTGGAAGCCGGCGTCGAAATGGGTCCGCTGGTCACCAGCGATCATCGCAAGAAGGTGGTCGGCTATATCGAAAAGGGCGTCGCCGAAGGAGCCAATCCCCTGTGCGATGGCCGCGAAACGTCCAAGGATTGCAGCGGATTTTTCGTCGGCCCTACCATTTTCGATAACGTAACTCCGCAAATGACCATCGCGAAGGAGGAAATTTTCGGCCCCGTGCTCTCCGTGATGCGCGTGAACACTCTGGACGAAGCCATCGATTTGGTGAACAGCTCGCCGTTCGGCAACACCACCTCGATTTTCACCAGCGACGGCAAGTCCGCCCGCGAGTACGCCTCGCGAATCGAGTGCGGCATGGTCGGCGTAAACATCGGCGTGGCCGCGCCCATGGCATTTTTCCCGTTCAGCGGCTGGAAACAATCCTTCTTCGGCGATCTTCACGCGCATGGCAAGGACGCTGTGGCGTTCTACACGGAACAGAAGGTCGTAATGACGCGCTGGTTCTAGAGTCATATGACCAGAATGATTCTTAGCATCGACGACCGGGACAAAGCTTGGCTGGAGCGCAAAGCCCGCAAAGAAGGAACGTCGATGGCTGAGGTCGTTCGTC
>CAVPKR010000138.1:0-9669 GCA_963705675.1 Terriglobia bacterium | reverse complement strand
AGTTGCAAAACCACCCACCAATGCGCCCCGTTCACCAATTCCTTCGTAAATTGAAGCACTTTGTGTACAAAAAGCACTCCATTTGTGAACTATGCCGCATAGTGGTGAATTGCATGCAAAATGTAAGTGATTTCTGGAAATCTGCACTTTATTAGAATCATAGTCTGCTCGTTGGAGGACTCTCCAGCACCCACTGGTCTCGCAAAAAGCCATGATCATCAGCCCAATTTGAGGCATTTGATCGTCCAGATACAAAACCTTAGGTGAACACATACAAATCGTATCTTGCTCATTTTCTGCCTCAAACATCTTAGTGTTTGAACTCCGTGTTACCCCACTTTCAACCCCTATTCTCGCACTTTTCGGATGCGCCCATTTCGGGCCTGCGGCTGAACGGGTAGGCTGCCAGTGCTGGAGGGGCAGGGGGTGCTGGACAAGCAGCCGACACGGGAAGCGGCGCCGGACACTACGGCGCCGCCTGAACCGCGTGCTCAGCGAGGTGCCTACTCCGATCCGGTTATCTGGGCCACCGCGCTGGCCACCGCCGCCGCCTACTGCATCATCTCGCTGTCCCGGCTGCTGCAGCTCAGCCCGTCCTCGTGGGACCTGGGCATCTACACCGAGTACGTCAAGCAGTACGCCCGGCTTCCACGCGCCCATCGTGAACATCAGGGCGCCCGGCTTCAACCTGCTCGGTGATCACTTCACGCCCTTCTTGGCCGTGCTGGGCCTGTTCTTCCGCGTCTTCCCCTCCTCGGCCACGCTGCTCGTGGCCCAGTTCCCGATCCCCCAGGACGCGGCGATGGGAGGCTCGCGTACGTGATCTCGACGGGTTCCGCGTCCTCGGGCTCCTGCACCCCGACACCAGCCGCGTCTCTGTCGCCGCGGCTTTCGAGGTGCCGGTCGACGCAGTTGACGGATGCGTTCAGGCGCCCGCCGACGAACCACTTGAAGAACGGCGGATCGCTGGTGTCGAGCAGCGTGTCCCACTTCTTGTCCCAGGTGAGCATGTCGGCGTACACCAAGTGGGACTACATCGACGCCGTGCAGCAACAGCACGGCGTCAGCGATCAGGCGCCGGTGGCACCTCCACCAGAGCGTTTCCGAGCAGACGATCGCCGTGGGAGTCTCCAACGTCGACAGCAGGCTCGCGAGCGCGGCGCGAAATTCCACGGTTGCCATGTAATCGGCGTACGCGCGAAAGCCAGGCTCGCGCAACGCGACGTTCTGGCCGAGTCCGCGCGTGGTGTCCGGCGGCCGCCGAGCGCGGGCGCGGGTACGTACGCGATCCCCGATTCGGGCAGCCAGCGCGCCATCTCGGAGGCGTTGAACCATGGCCAGCGCCGCGAGCCGGGAAAGCGGCGTACGTCAACGACGCGCTGCACGCCGGCGTTGCCCAGCCACGCCGCGAACGTCCCTGCCTCCACCGTGCCGTGGCCCGCGGTGAAGAGCAACGGCCCAACGGTCAGGGCGACAGCTCGGCTTCGCGGGCGCGTTCGCCCAGGAGCGTGCGCGGTTCGGCGGGCTGCGGCGCGGGCTCGCGCTCGGGCGCCAGCGCGACGTACACCACCGGCACGAGCACCAGGGTCGACCTGCTGCCGCATGACGCTGGAATTGATGCGGCGGAACAGTAATTCGGTCTTTTATGAGCCTCTGGTGGCGGCGTCCGTCTATGCTTTTGCGGCCGTTCTCGATCGCGTCCGTTATGGGCGCTTCCGGATGCGTCGGTCGTGAAGCGTTGCGGCATCAGGCGGCGTCCATCGCGGCGAGCTTGTCTGCGAAACCGCATTTGTGGGAACAGTTTCGCGCGCAACTCATCGATGAAGATCCGACGAGACCGATGCTTCGAGCTCGTCTGCGCTCGGCTGGTCGGCAAAGTGGCGATCGTAGGGCTTCAGCCGAATCCGTGGCTGCTTGCGGCAGGCATTCTACTGGATCTGCTGTTGGGCGATCCCGACTATCGCGGCGCATCCCGTGCGGTCGATGGGTTGGACTCTCTCGCATATGGAAGCGCTGCTTCGAAGGGCCGGGCTTGCTGGGATACGCGGGCGGCATCTTACTGTTCGTGATGCTGAGTATTTTGTGGGCGGGCGGAACTTCGGCGCTGATCATTTGGCTTCCGAACACCATCCGAATCGCCGCTGAGATTTTCGTGATTTTCAGCTTGCTCGCGCTTCGCGACCTGCTGCGGCATGGCTGGAATGTCGAACGCGCCGCCGATCGCGGCGATCTTGAGGGAGCACGCATCGCGATCGCAAAATTGGTGGGACGCGATACGGCGCGCATGGATTTGGCCGCCTGCCGCCGGGCAGCGATTGAAAGTATCAGCGAGAATCTGACGGATGGATTCATCAGTCCAATCTTTTGGTATGCGATTGCGGGCTTGCCCGGATTGGTGCTGTTTAAAGTGGTCAGTACGATGGACTCGATGGTCGGGTATAAGACGCCTCGTTATCTTCGATTCGGCTGGTGCGGGGCGCGAACCGACGACTTGATGAACTGGGTCCCAGCGCGGCTGACCTGGCTTCTTCTCTCGGCGGTAGCAAGTGCGCTACCCGGTTATTCGGGGCGCAAGAGCATGCGCGTGGGTTGGCGTCAACACGCGATCGTTCCCGGCCCGAATTCCGGATGGAGCGAAGCTGCCGCTGCCGGTGCCATCGAGCGAAACTGATCGGTCCTATCTGGGCCGAGGCAGGATGGTCACCGAAATCTGGTTGGGCGATCCGTCGGATCCCGCCGCCGGGGATCGGTCCGATCTGAGAAGAGCGTCGATCTTGATCGGCATTACGGGCTTGCTGTCCGCGCTAATCGCGATCATTATCATCTGGCTAATCTGGTATTGACGCTAACGGCGCACCCGTGTTAGTGTGAAAACCTCAGGTGCCCGCAAGGGCGTAACAGGGAAGTCCGGTGCAAAACCGGCGCGGTCCCGCCACTGTGAACGAGGGGATTGCCGTTTCGATAGAGCCACTCGGTTCAAATGAACCGGGGAAGGTGAGACGGCCAGGCAGATCCGATTTGCCTCCCTCCTAGCCAGGAGACCTACCTGAAACCAGGACGGCTGACTTTCTGCGGAGAACGGAAAGAATGCGATTCACCTTCGCTCCAACTCGGACATTTGCGTCAAGGTTGATTCCACTCGCATGGGAAGTCTGTCGCCATTTCACGGGAGGCAGGCAGCATGAAGTTTTTTCTACTAATCGCAACGCTAACATTTGCGCTATCCGCGCAGACGAAATCCGTACTTTCCGGCCGCGTCAAGGATGTCCAGGGCGGCGTCGTTGCCGGTGCGAGAATCGATTTGTTCCGGCACGACACCGGCGAGTCTATTGGGACAGAAAGTAACGCCACAGGCGAATACCTTTTCAACGAAGTAGCACCTGGTTCGTTGGTGATCGAAGTCCAGAAAGAGGGATTTCGCACCGCCAGCCTGAACGTCACGATCGACCGGGACAGCTCGCGGCAGCTCGATGTCACGCTCGGGTTGGCGGCGTGAATCAAAGCGTCGTCGTCACAGCGGCCGGCGAGGCCCAGACTTTCGACGAGGTTTCTAAGGCCTTCTCCAACATTTCGCACGACGAGATTGTCAATCGGAACGAATATTCGATCGCGAGTCTGTTGACCACCGTACCCGGCCTGCTGATTCGCAATGACGGCGGTCCCGGCCAATACACCACCATGTCGATCCGCGGGCTGCCGGCATCGGCGGGCGCGATCCTGGTGGATGGGCTTCGATTCCGCGATGCCGCGACGACACAGGGTGACGCCATTTCGTTCCTGGGAGGCCTGAACCTGGTCGATGTGGATCACATCGAGGTATTGCGCGGTCTGGCTCCTCGCTGTATGGAACGAATGCGGTAGGAGGCGCTGTCAACCTCGTGAGCGACCAGGGGGGTGGTCCGGCGCACGGCCAGGTCCAACTGGAGGGTGGAAACCTCGGGCTGATTCGCGGGCGCGGATCGGTTTCGGGTGGTGCGCTCAAGGGCAAGCTCCTGTACTCGATTGGATTTCTGCACCTGAATGTGATGAGCGGCGTAGATGGCCAGGACGCCAACCGCAGCACCGGTCTTCAGGGATACGCGCGCTACGACTTTACTTCGAAGCTTAGTCTGAGCGGCCGTTTTTGGGGGTCCGACGACTTCGCGATGCTGAACAATAGCCCTACAAGTTACGGAATCCCGTATGCAAGCCTTCCCACGACGACGATCGTTCAGGCCATCCCGTTGGCGCCTGCGGGCGTCGCGACGCTTCTGGCGGCCGGGCACGCCCAATTTTGGAAACGCTACTTACATTCCCGATGCTAACGACCCGGATTCTCGATTTTCGTCACGTTTTGAAAATGCCGCGTTGATTTTCCGCGATATTCTTTCCGCAAAGTTTAACTGGCAGGCTAACTATCAACTGCTGCACACCACGCGTGTGTATGATAACGGCCCGGAAGGCATCGGCTTTCAGCCTGCCGGTGGAAAGTTACAGTCAATATGTCGGGACCATCAACACCGCCGGTCTTCGCGGCACGGCCCAACTAACTCCATGGCTCAGCTTCACGGGAGGGTATGAGTTTGAACAGGAAAACTATTTCGACCATCAGGATAATCGTCTCCCCGGCACCGATCTTGTAATCGAACGAACACACGCGCAACAGGATTCCAACGCAGGCTTCTTTGCGGCGCAATTTGCGTTTCTAGGCCGCCGATTGCAAATTTCACTATCCGGGCGCGCACAGGTATTCGAGCTATCGAGTCCTCAGTTTCAATACAGTGGCGCCGCCAATCCCTACACCAATCTATCGCTATCCGTTCCCTATGCGCTGACCGGCGACGCTTCCATCGCCTATTTATTCCCCAGATCGAGTACGAAATTCCGCGCCCATGTTGGAAATGTGTATCGTGCGCCCGCGCTTTATGAACGGTTCGGGCGGGCTTTTACAACGATCCCACCAGTGGCGCGGTAATCTTTACCCCGTACGGCGACCCTCGTCTCGCTCCGGATCGTTATAACTCATATGACGGAGGCATAGACCAGTATTTGTTCAAGAATCGTGTTCGCGCTTCCGCAACCATTTTCTATACCCGCATCGCGAATTTGATCGCGTTCGACTCGAGCGGGATCGTCAATCCAGTAACAGATCCGTTTGGCCGCAGTGAGGGATATATTAATGGCGCGGGCGGTATTTCCCGAGGCGCGGAAGTAAACGTAGAAGCCAGACCCACCAGCACTCTCACATTTTCGGCCGCCTATACCTACACCAATGCCGATACCGATCAAGCGAGTGAGGTCCCCGGCTTCTATCACGTGTTCGATACGCCGAAGCATATGGTTACCCTGGTGGCGACCAAGCAATGGTCGAATCGCTTACTCACTACCTTAAGTCTGTTTCACTATTCTAACTATTTTGACCCTGCGGTTGGCTACCTGCAAGCTTACGAATTCCCCGGCTTTACCAAGGCCAATTTGACGGCGAGTTACCGGGTATGGGAGCGCGAAAAGAAGTCAGCCAGGGTATACGTTAAAATCGACAACTTGTTTAATCAGACCTATTACGTCTCCGGTTTCCTGGCGCCCCGCGCGACCTTCGTTACCGGAATCGCTTATGCGTTCTAGAGTACGGATATCGCCATTTCTATTCTTAGTGCTTCTGGCGCGCCATCGCCGCCGCAGTGAATCACTTCGCTGCGCCCTCGGGGACCGGTCGCATCGGCGGCGACTACTCGAGCCCGGTAATTCGCACGGGTGCCGCGGCCTATCCGCGCGAAGCGATTGACAGCGATGCTTTCGCCGTAAGGATCGCCAATCCGGCGCGCCGCATCGTATCTCAATATTGGTCTATCGACGAGTTTGCCTACTCAGTGGTCCCGCCGGATCGCGTAATCGCCGTGAGTGAAAACTCGTATGTGGAACGCGTCAGCAATGTGTACGATCTAGTGCAGCGCTATCGCCCCGCGATTGCGACGGACCCTGAGCGCATTCTCCGGCTGGATCCCGATCTGGTGATGGTTTCGAACACTTCACGCGCCGATTTCTGCGCGATCGTCCGCGCGGCTCAGGTTCCGATTTACCGGACCTTCACGGCGTTAACCACCCTCGCTCAGATCCCCGAAACCCTGCGCCTCACTGGATATCTGACCGGCGAGGATCAAGCTGCATCGGACCAGATCGGTTTGTTCTGGAACGAAGTTAACCGTGCGAAAGCCCGCCGGCCTTCCAACGCCCCGCATCCCCGAATCCTCGGATATAGCGGCGGTTACGGCTACGGGCGCGGAACGTTTTTCGACGATATTGTCCACACTCTGGGCGGGATCAACGTCGCCTCGAACTTTCAAGGATATGGTCAGGTGAATAGCGAGCAGATCGTCCACTGGAATCCCGAGTGGATCATCACGGGCGCGGATAAGGGCGAACCAAGCAGATGCTCGCGCGCTTGATGGCCGACCCCACGATTTCCGGCACGCAAGCTGCGCGCGATGGGCACATCGTGGTCCTCGAATATCGAGTCTTCCTGCCGATCTCCCCTTTCGCCAGGTTTCTGGTGGCTGCGCTGGCGGAGGCTTTGTATGGGTAAGTATGGTTAAGTATGGATAAGCGGCGGCTGCCTCTCGGGATATTCTATGCGGCGCTCCTTCCCATCCTGCTGCTGAGCACTCTGACCGCGATCGCCGTCGGCAGCACCGATATCGCCTGGGGTACGATTCTTCACGTTGCAGGCTTGAAGCTTCTGCCGGCCGGCTGGATCGATCCTTCCGGTTTGACGCGAGCCGACATTGTGATCGTTTGGCTGATTCGCATTCCGAGGGTAGTCGTCGCCGGTTTTGTCGGAATGGGTCTAGCCTCCGCCGGAGCCGTCATGCAAGCGTTATTTCGCAACCCTCTGGCCGAGCCAAGTTTGGTGGGAACGGGCTCGGGAGCCGTGCTTGGGGCGGTCATCTGTTTCGTCACAGGATGGAGCGCTCGCTCCGTTGTGTCGCTTCCGGTCGCCGCGATGGTGGGCGCGTTCGCCGCACTGATCCTGGTTTACGCGATGGCGACGCGAGGCGGCGTCACTCCCGTGGGAACGCTCCTGCTGGCAGGGATTGCCATGACTTCTCTGCTCACTGCGGTGTCAAGCCTGCTTCTGTCGCTAAACATCGTGAACTGGCAAGTCGCGCAGGAAATTGTGTTCTGGATGATGGGTGGCTTGGACTCGCGCTCCTGGACCCACGTGTGGCTGTGTGCGCCATTCGTCGTACTCGGCTTGGCCGCGGCCTTGTTTCAGTCTCGCGATCTCGATCTCATGCAACGGGGAGGAGACTGCCGCGTCATTCGGCGTGGATGTCGAATCGTCGAAACGCTTTCTGGCGCTCACCGCCGCGATGCTCACCGGCGCGTCGGTCGCGGTCGCCGGAATGGTGGGATTCGTCGGACTGGTGGTGCCGCATGCGGTCCGTCTTCTGGTCGGCCCTTCGAATCGCGTGCTGATTCCGGCCAGTGCCATGGCGGGCGCCGCGTTTCTGATCCTATGTGATCTGGCGGCCCGTACCATTCACCCGCCCTTGGAAATTCGTCTGGGCGTCGTCACAGCCCTCATCGGAGGCCCGCTGTTTATCGCGCTTCTGATGCGGCGCTATCGGGAGGCGAACGCGTCATGAACCAGCTTGACGCCGAACAGGTAACCGTGATTCGCGGGAGACGGACTATCCTCGACCGCGTCAGCCTGCGTGTCGAGCCAGGCGCCTTTCTATCGATTGTCGGCCCTAATGGAAGCGGCAAGAGCTCCTTGCTGAAAGCCATGGCAGGCATCTGGCAGCTCTCGGGCGGATCGGTCACCATCGACGGGCGTCCGTTGAGCGATTTCGCGCGCCGCGAACTGGCTCAAATAGCCGCCTACGTGCCGCAGGATACGCACATGGACTTCTCATTCACCGTCGAAGAAATCGTGTCCATGGGCCGCCATCCGCGACGCGGACGATTCGAGCGCGCGACCCGGCCGATCGCGTGGCGATCGAAAACGCGATCGAATGCTGCGACATCGTTCACCTAAGGACTCGCTTCGTGACGACCCTTTCCGGAGGCGAGCGCCAACGTGTCGCGATTGCGCGGAGTCTTGCCGTTGAACCGCAAATTGTATTCCTGGACGAGCCTACGGCGAGCCTCGACGTTCAACACAGCCTCGAAATTCTGGATCTTTGCAGAACGCTGGCCCAGGCAGGCAAATCGGTGATTCTCGCAACCCACGATCTGAACGCGGTCGCGCGCTATACAACTCAAGTCGCCTTGATTGAAGCGGGTAAGCTGGCCTACATTGGCGATCGGGATGGCGTTTTGACGGCGAAGGTTCTCGACCGGGTTTTCGGCGTAAATGCCGAACTCCTGCATAGCGCGAGCGGGCACCCGGTCTTCGTTTTTCACCGAAGCAATTAATTGGCGGCTTCGAGCGATCGCTCGATTGCGATCCGAACCAGTTGCCCGCGCGTGCGCACTCCGGTCTTTTCGAATAATTGCTGGAGAGTAGCCTTCACCGAGCTTTGCGACGCGGCAATTTTATAAGCGATTTCTTTATTCGTCAAGCCTTCGAAAACGCCGCGCAGGACCGACTGTTCGCGCGAAGTCAATTGGATCGCGCCATGCCGCGATCGCGTGCGGCTCTCGGTAACTGCCGCCTGAGGCTCCATCCATTCCTTGCCCTGCGAAATCGCCCGAATCGCTTCAAGCAGCGTCGCCGGCGATCTATGTTTGAGAAAGATCCCCGAAACGCCGCGCCTTCTCGCGAGCGCGATATCCAGGGTACTCATCCCCGCGGTGACCATCAGGATCTTTCCTCGATATCCTGCCGCAGCGGCGGCAGAAATAAAATCGGTCCCCGTGGCATCCTCCAGATCGAAATCCAGCAGCACGATATCGACGGCGGTTCGCGTCAAGGCTTCCAAAGCCTCCGTGGCAGTTCCACACTCCGCCACCGTTTCGAGATCGGGTTCTGAGATCAGCAGCCGCCTGAGCCCTTCCCGGAACAGGATGTGATCGTCAAGCAGTAAGAGACGGATCCGCTGCATGTTCGCCTGTCGTCAAGTTTTCGTCGTCATCCACGGGAATGGCCAGGTCCAGGACAAAAGAGCAGCCGGAATGGTCCGGCTCATAGCGAAGATCGCCCCGAAACGATCGCATGAAAGCACGCGACAGGTATAAGCCCAGTCCGGTTGCGTCCGCGCCCTTCTGCAATGGCTGAAACAGCTTGCGCCCCGCCGGAATTCCAGGCCCGTTATCGGTCACGCGGATCGAGACTTGATTGGCTTGGGGCGTGACACAAATCTCGATCCATTTTTGCGGCGTCCCTTCCACAGCACGCTGGCTGTTCTTGATCAGGTTCAGAAATACCTGGAGCAAACAATGCCGATCGGCCTGAACCAGGGGCAAATGATCGGAGACCTCCCACCGCAGCTCAATGTCCGATTCCTCGCAATACGGCTCCAGCACAATTCGCAAATCCGCAAGCACATCGTGCAGGTCGGTATAGCAGGCTTCGAAATTGCCGACGCTTTGTTTCAGCTCAACCGAGGCGATCTTACTCAGTGTCTGGACCAGCGAGCCCATTGCCTCAAAATCCTGATTGCCGGTCAGGGAACCGCTGCGCGCGAGATTTTCATGCATCATCCCGATCGCGCCGCACACGTTTCGCACTTCGTGGGAAACCGCGGC
>CAVPKR010000137.1:0-72761 GCA_963705675.1 Terriglobia bacterium | reverse complement strand
CTCCCGCACGATTCTTGAAACCGGCCTGTGGGAACCGGAATCGATGAAATCGGTGGCCGAGCATCTGTCGCCGAACGCGACATTCGTGGACATCGGCGCGCACATTGGATATTACTCCGTGAAGGCTATCGGATTGGTGGGACCGGGAGGCCATATCATTTCCGTGGAGCCGAATCCGCAAACTTTACCAAAGCTGCGGGGCAACGTCGAAGCCAGCGAAGGCCGCAATGTCCGCGTGTGGCCGGTAGCCTGCGCGGCGTCGGAATCGACTCTTCAACTTTACGCCGCACCGGGAAACAACACCGGCGAAAGCTCGCTGTCGAAGACCAATGCATCGCAGGAGGGCGCCGCGACGGTGGCCTATTCGGTACGGGCGATGCCTCTCGATGCCATCGTGAAGGAATCGAAGCTGGACCGGGTGGACGTGATCAAAATTGACGTAGAAGGCGCCGAATTCGAGGTCTTGAAGGGGGCGTCCCATACGCTCGACGAATTCCGGCCCGTCCTGGTAATCGAGATCGAGCCTGAGCAATTAAAGTCGATGGGGACGAGCGCCGAGGAAGTGAAGCAATTCCTGGCGTCGCACGGATACCGCTCCAGCCGGCGAGTGGATCATGCCAACTTCGAGTTCGTGCCTGAGAAGACGGCGGCTCGGGTTCAGGTCGTCCATTAGGGTGCGTGTAGGGCTCCTATAGACCGATCCTAGGAGGAAAATAGGGTCGATCCCTTAAGTAAAATGCCCGAGCGACCGATCTTCGATTCATGAACCCACAATTCGTCGTTTCAAGCTTCGTTCGGTTTTTCAACTATGTACGGATTACGGGAGCTCTATTCGTTCCCGGCCGGACGACCAGGAGTCTCACGGCAATACAACCCAACCAGCCGATTTGCACCGGTCAGGTAAATCTGGCGACTCCCGGTTCATCAATGAACTGCGGGTTCCTGCTCACCTTCACCACGGAACAATTCGATCCGAAGGATATTCTGCTGATCTTCGAACTCGACAACGGATCGAAATTTCAGGTCACCGGGGCGCAGGCGGCCAGCTATTACCTGCAAAACGAAGTCAACTCGAATACGGCGGAACGTTCTTTCTTTGAACGCCTGCAGACGCCCGGCTATGACCGGGTGCTTGAAGTCGGGAGCCGAGCCCGTTCGGGCATCATCCGGCGCCAACTGTTCGACGGTAAACAATACAAGGGCATCGATATCCTGGAAGGCCCGAATGTCGACGTGGTGGGCGACGCCCATTCGCTCTCGAATCACTTTGAACCCGAGAGCTTCGATGCGGTCTACTCGGTTTCGACTTTCGAGCATCTGGCGATGCCGTGGAAGGTCGCAGTGGAGCTCAACAAGATTCTGAGAACCGGCGGGATCGCCTATCTGGTGACTCACCAGGCGCTGGGGATGCACGACATGCCCTGGGACTTCTGGCGCTTTTCCGACACGGCATGGGATTCGCTGTTTAACGAGTTCACGGGATTTCGGAAGCAGGCGACGTTTCTGGGTGGGCCGATGACGCTGGTTCCTACTATTTATTCCGATTACTGGAAGGGATATGAAGGGGCGGTCGGCTTTTCAATCTCGGCGGTGATGATCGAAAAAACCGGGCCTTGCACGCTGACGTGGGACCTGGACGTGATGAAGGCGATCCGCGGCATTTATCCGGCGTAAAACGTGGGCGCGGGCTCTGAAGAATCGCTGACGGGCCGGGGGAAGATCGCCGCGGTCGGCGTCGTTACACGGGACCGGTTGCCAAGCTTGGTTGGCTGTCTGCAGAGCTATCTCGAAAACTTCGAGCGGCATGGCAGGTCCCCTGAGTTCGTGGTAGTGGACGATTCGGCTGGCGATCGAGGCAAAGCGGCGGTGCGGAGCGTCGCGGACCGGTTCGGCGCTCGAGTCGGGTACGCCGGCCGGCAGGAAAAGGCTCGGTTCGCCGGCGCTCTGGCCGCGGAGTCCGCGGTGCCGCGCGAGGTAATCGACTTCGCGCTTTTCGGCGATGAGCGCTGCTCGGTTTCGACTGGCGCGAATCGCAATAGTCTGCTGCTGGAATCCGCCGGTTCGCTCCTGTTGATGGTGGATGATGATACCGTGTGCCGCATGGCGGCTGCGCCGGAGCAGGATGCCGCACCAGTCTTCTTCTCCGGATACGACCCTACGGAATTCGGGTTCTTTCTGAACCGGAGTCTAGCGGCCGAATCGGTTTCATTTATCGATGTCGATGTTCTCGGGTGCCATGAGACGCAGTTGGGAAGCGTTGTCGGCGTGAACGGCCGCGTGGCGATGACACTGCCTGGGTTGGTGGGCGATTCAGGAATGGCGTCGCCCCGCTACTATCTCACTTTGACGGGAGCGTCGCGAGAACGATTGGTTGCCTCAGCGGCGGCGTACCGATCCGCGCTCGAAAGCCGCGAGGTCCTTCGCTCCGTGCGACACCCGACGATCACGGCGGGACCATTCTTCATGAGCACGTTCCCAGGACTCGACAACCGGATTCTGCTGCCGCCGTTTTTTCCGGTCCAGCGCAACTCCGACGGGATCTTCGGGGTGATGATGCGGGAGTGCGTCGACGGCAGCCAAGTCGCTTTCCTGCCGTGGATCATGCTCCATGCGCCTGAGCCTCCGCGGAGGTTCGCGCCGGATGAGATGTGGGTGGACGCCGCAGCGGTGCGGATGTGCGACATCGTCATCGCCTGCGTTCAAGCTCACGAACCGCGCGCCGGTGTAGTCGAGATGGCGGCACGATCGGCCGGCCTGGGGAAACATCTCCAGGAGTTGGGTTCTCTGGACTTCCAGGACTTTGAGGCTGGAGTTCGCACAATGCAACAGTTTCGCAACTTCGCGTTTATTACGGCGCTTCAGACCCAGCTTCAGACCTATGGAGCCTCGCCAAGCTTCTGGGCCGACGATGTAAGCCGTATGATCGAGCTGACGTCTCAGGCTTCGGCTGGCGAGGATTATATCGTTCCTCGGGATCTGCGCCAGGGCCGGGATGTTGACGCGGCTCGCCAGCTTAGCCGGGGGTTGATCCGGAGATTCGGGGAGCTGCTGGAGGCGTGGCCGGCGATGGTCGCCGGAGCCAAGCGACTCCGCGCCAAGGGACATCGGCTGGCCACGGCGCTTTAGCGGCTTCTAGCTGCCGCCGCCGCCTGACATCATGTTGGCCGGGGTGGGAATCGCCGAAGTCGTGCCGCTGTATGAGCCGGTGAAATTCGATCCGCCGCCGCCCCTCGCGCCGCCGGCAAGATAGGGCGTGAAATATTCCGGCGTGCCGGCGTGGTCCGAGTTCTGATAAATGCTCGCGTGGTTGTCGTCGACCGGTTTCACACCGAGCTGGTTGTAGTTCGCGCCAAACATCGGGTTGTTATACACCGCAGCCGCCCACTGCCATTGAACGTCGAGACCAGGAGTCACGCTGAAAAATGTCCCCTGCCAGGTGACTGGCTGTATGCCGCCTGGGAAACCGTCCGGAACCGGCGCCTGAACGGCAAAACCATCCAGGAAGACACTGCCAGCCAGACCGGATATCGGCAGCGTAGTCACCCACTGGCCGTTGGTGAAGACCGTGGTGGCCACCGTGACGGATGGAGAGAAAGTGACTAACGCAGAGTGCACCGGCAGTATGTAAGTAGTCCCATCGACGGTGAACTGGATGGAGCCCATGAATCCGATCGTCACCGGCTGATTGCCCAGCCCGTGGACCTTCATGACAGCCGTGAACCAGATCCAATCGCCGCCGGGAATTGGCGTCCCGTTGAAGTTGGAGCTGATGGCAGAAGCTGTACCGCCGCTCTGCGCCAGAACTTTCTTGGGAACGGCAGTGGCGGCGAGCAGGGCCAGACCTGCTCCCATTGCCGAGGCGGTGGGTCCGGCCTTGAAAAAGCTTCGCCGCGACAACGGCTCGATGGTCTGTTCTTGCTGTTTCTCGCTGAATTCGGGTTGACGGGTTTCGTGGAACATGCGGCTTCTTCCTTTGATGATTTTTTCTTCGACGCGCTATCTCCGAAGTCCATCGTCCGGTTCGCCGCGCGGCCACAGATGGGACTATCCCTTAGTGCGGTGGTAGGGCGTACCGACGCACATGTAATCGATGCGATTTATTTACGGGGGCGCGGAGGGTAATTGGAAAACAGATAGTTCAGAATGCCCTCGCGGTCCTCGGGCTTTACTTCGGCTCCCCAATTGGTCATTTTGGTGATCTCGCGATCCCACTGGGCGCGGGTGATGCGCTCCTGGCGAATCATGTCTTCGTCGTGACACACCAGACACGCACTCTTGTATGCCGGGGGCTGAGGACCGGGATTAGATGCGACGGCAGGCGGCGCGGGAGCGGGCGGCTTCGAGGTTACGTTTATACCGATGGCCTGAACCACATTCCAACTGTAGCCAGACGGATTCCACTCCTCCACCGCCGGCTGGATGTTGCCCGCGATGTCTTTCGCGCGAGCCATTACGTTGTAATAAGATTCGCGAGGCGGGGTCCAGGTGAATTGCCATTGCCTCCAACCGAATTGCGATTTTTCGCGGCCCAGTTCGGCTTGCCGCCAGGTGCGGCCTCCATCGACGCTGATGTCGACCATGGAAATGGGTCCGGTGTCGCCTCCCCAGGCGACGCCTTTGAACGTGACGGGTTGTCCAGGAGGCACCACCGCGCCCGAAAGCGGAGCAGCGATCACGCTTTTCACTTTGAGGCTGGTGACTGGAACCATTTCTTCGGGCGTCAGTGCGGTTCCAGGAGCCACGGGATGATCCGGACGCCGGTAGGCATTCTTCATCCAGAAGCCGTCGAATTCCTTGTCGAGCACGGTCAGGGTGGTCAGCCACTTGCACCACGAATCGCTGGCCCAGCCAGGCGCGATCAAGCGTAGCGGGAAACCATGCTTCACGGGAAGAGTCTCGCCATTCATCTCATAAGCGAGCAGCGTATTCGGATCGAGAGCCTTCTTCGCCGTGATGGTGCGGCGGAAATCCTGCATTTTCCCGATGGGCACGTCCGCGCCGTCGAACAGGACTTCGACCCCGGAGGGCTTGATTCCCGCCTTCTTCAGCACATCGGCCAAACGGACGCCGCGCCAACGGGCGTTGCCGACACTGCCATAGGCCCACTGGGCTCCGGCGACCGTGGGATCGTAAAATGTCCGGCCGTTACCGGCGCATTCGACCACCGCAATCAACTCAGTCGAGGGCATTTTCTTGAGATCGTCCATGGTCAGAGTGAGGGGATTTGCCACTTCACCGCCGATCGTCAGACGCCATTGGTTCAAATCGACCGTCGGCACGTAGACGTGAGTGCGGACGAAGAAATGCTCGATGGGCGTGATGTAATCGGAGAAGCCGGAAAGGGGCATCTCCAGATCCTCGGGACGCTTGGAGACTACGATCATGTCGCGCTTCTCCTTATCCTCGGCCAGCAGCATGCCGCCGGCGGTCAAGAACAGAAAACTTCGGCGTGTTTGGGTCATTGATTCATCTCTACAGTCCTGGATAAAAGGACACCGTCGCGGACATCGACGGAAAAGTCCTGTTTGCGATTCCCGTCGGTGACGCGGACTTCGTGCTTCCCAACCGGCAGCGTCAGGCTTACCGGGGTTTTCTTCGGCTGCATCTGACCGTCGATGATAACGGCGAGGCCGGGTGGAAAAGAAATCAGGCTCAGGGTTCCCGAGGCTTGCAGGAGGTCGACGATGAGGCCGGTATCCTGTGGAATTTCGATGATGCGGCGCGCGTCGCGGAATCCGTCCTTCTTGACGACGAAAGCATGACGGCCGGCGGTGAGCGTCATGGTGCACGGAGTGACGCATTTGCGATCGCCGTCGAACAGCGCTTCAGCTCCGGAAGGCGAGGTGGTGAGCTGGAACGTCGCATCGAGAACAGCAGGCGCGGTCCTCGATGTGGGTACGGGCGTGGGAGGCGGCGCATCGTCGGAAGCCGTGGCGGCAGGTGTAGGGCTCGGCGCGGGAGTCTCCACAGGTGGCGGCGTCGGATTCGGAGGCGGCACGGGGGTAGCGTCGGGCGGCGGCGTGGGCTGGACGGCTGCGGTCTGCTCCGGGCGCGCAGTCACTCTCTGAATTATGGCGAAAGCTGCCAGGCAGACCAGCGCGACCACTAGGGCAGAAAGAATTACGTTGCGAGCGGTATGGCTCGGCTCGACGGGCTGCAACCGGCGGGCGATCGGCTCGATCGCGATGGTGGGCGGAATCTGCGGAGGCGCTTGATGTACAGTGTCGACCAGGGTCTCGATCATGCCTTCGTGCGAACCGACGGTGGGCATGTTCTGGCTGACGCCGCGCGGAATCGGCATCCATCCGGGGGTGGCGTTGCACGCCGCGGCCAGGGCGTTGACGAAGTCAGTGCAGGTCTCGAATCGATCCGCGGGATTCTTCGACATGGCCTTGCGAAATACGGGCTCCACTTGGGGGCCGAGGGTGGAGTTCAGACGCTGTGGCGGCAACGGATCTTCGCGGACAATCTTATATAACAGCGTCGGCATGTATTCGGCGGAGAACGGCTTTTCGCCGGTGAGCACCTCATAGGCGACTACGGCCAGCGAAAACTGGTCCGCGCGGCCGCTGATCGCCCCGCCTTGCACCTGTTCGGGGGACATGTAGCTGGGGGTTCCCAGCATGGTGCCGGCGAGCGTCATTTCCTGCGAAATGATCTTGGCCACGCCGAAGTCGGTCACCTTGGCGGTACCGTCCTCATGGATCATGATGTTGGAGGGCTTGATATCGCGGTGAACGATGCCTTTCTTATGGGCATAATCGAGCGCGGCGGCGGTTTGGCGAAAAATACTGAGCAGCGTTTCCTTGTCCGGCGTCTGCTCATGCCGCAGCATCTTTTCAAGGGGCGGACCGTTGACGAACTCCATGAAAATATACGCCATGCCGTTTTCCTCGGCAATGTCGTAAATAGTCACAATACCGGGATGCGACAGGATTCCGGCGGATTGCGCTTCCCGAAACAGGCGTTCGCGAAGCCGGTCGCGCTCGGCTTCATCAGTGAGTTCGTGAAGGTGGATACTTTTGATCGCGATGGTGCGGCCGATCGCCGGGTCTTGAGCTTTGTAGACAATGCCCATGGCCCCACGCCCCAATTCTCCGAGAACTTGGTAGCGCCCGATCTGATCCACTTGTGCTTTGTATTTTAGCGCACCGGTTCATGCCGCTATTCGGTTTGCGATTTCACGAGGGCATAACGACGACGAAATCCACCCGCCAGTCTGTCGCATCATTGTCCCGTGAACCCTTTCCTGAAAGCATTGAGCTGGCCGCGAAAGCTCTTCATGCCGAAGTCGGAGTCGTCATCGAAGCGCCCCTCTTGGTCCTGAGCCAGAAGGCGTCGAGAAACTGCTCCACGAATCGGGCGTCATCGCCGGTCGCCAGCGCGCACATATCAAGACCGAGCAGGAATGCACTCGCGAATTCGACATCCGGGAGGTTCGCATCGAATACGGCGTCGGAGAACAGGCGATCACTCTCCTGTTCGTAGCGGCGCAGGACGATTCGAATGTCCTGGAGATCCTTACCGCGGCGGTACGGGTCCTCTACCCAGGCAATGATCTTCAGAAGGGCCGTCACGATTGGCGGCGCGACGCGGATAGTGACTCCCCCCACCAGATTTACTTCGATGGCGTGGGCGAACACGTGCTCAAATCCGGCCAGGCTCATCTTGAACTGACTTGCAGGCCAGGTGATGGAACCGCTGCGACGGAGTTCGGCACCGGCTGGCAAGAGGTCTACGATGGTCTGGCGCGGAGCAATCCAGCGGTGCTCCAGCTTTGGTGACGTTGTCCATCCGATGGCGGCCAACCGCATTGTCAAACGCTCGAACTCATCGAAGTCGAGCGCCACAGTGAGATCGACATCGCGTGTAAAACGCCCAAGATCGCCCATGAGGATCAACAGGGAAGTGGCGCCGATCACCACCAGGTCGGCTCCCAGTTCTTCGCAGATCTGGCTGATCCCTGCCAAGTCAGCGATCTGATCAGGCGTTAGGATATCGTTCATTTCAAATATTCCTGACGAAATTCCTCCGCCGCCTCGCGTGCCCGGGGATCGCTGCCCGTCAACAGTTCCGCATAGACCAGCCACGGAGGCGCGACCATTTTGCCCTCGAATTCACGCCAATAGACGAGATTGCCAAAAGGCTTGAACAGCATTACCGGTCCGGTCCGATCGGGCAGCAGCCGCAGGCTACGTTGCCATATCGCGTCTAGAAAAACGGGAACCTCGGCGCTACGATAGAAGTGTTGCATCGCATCGGCGGCAGGGCCTCCGGTGAGCGCGTAAGCAATTTTCTGCGCCGCGGCTTCACGAGACAGCCGAGCCACGAACTGATCGACGGATGGTCCTCGTACCGGAAACGCCCGACTAGGAGCCTCGGCCGCAGAATCTGGCTGTAGCCAGTCACTAAACGCTCGCCGATCTCAGTTGTCATGCGGAAGTCAGGCTTGGCGGTCGATCCAGTTAGGATTCGCTCAAGGAAGAACTGGCCGCGAATCTGTGCGATCCGGGTTTTGCTTATTCCGGTTGAGCGGGCGAGGTCACGGACTGTCCATTTGGCCGATTGCGGCTCGACTGCAAACTGGAACAGTAGTTGTATAGTCGCCGGAGTGGTACGGCTCGCTTCAGGCATCGCGGGTGGCTCGCGCTTGCCGAGTACCGTCCAGTTGAATTTCGTTCCCAGCTGCAGATGGACGTTGCCCGGATCGTCGGCAAAGCAAACGCCGGCCTTGACGAATTGCTCGCCGAGGGCTGGGGGAATATAGCGGGCGATTACCAGCTTTCCCTGGCGGCCGTGTGTCTGCCCGATCACAGCGTTCACAAGGCTTCGGTTCAAATAGGATCTCTTGACCTCGACCGATAGCCGATGCTTCCCTGTTGCCGTTTCGATTTCGAGGACCCCATCATCTGCCCGGTCCGCGGATTTCGGCGCGGGAATGAAGCGCAGGCCGCGCACAAATGGGAGCGCTGCCAGGTGTGCAAGGGCAGTATCCATGTCTTTTCGGTGGGTCGCCATTTGTCCACTATTATAGTATGTCCTCTATTTGTGGACAAACGAAATATGGGGACAAACGTGCCTCATGCCTTAAAACCATGCGGTGGGAGTATGGTCCCGAGCCTTATTCCCAACCGTATCAAGACCCGTCTGTTAAGGCTGTTGGGCTTGCTAATTGAGCGAAGACCAGACTCGCCAATCTGTTGAAAATACAGAGAACGCAATGGAAATCCTGGAGCCTAGAGAAGCCTGTAGACGTGGATTGGCGGGCCTCACGAACGAATCATTTGATGCGATAGGAGTCCAGGCCCAGCTTCGCCCCGGTTCCCGAATCTTCATCGCCCCAGCCATCCTCCGTCCACTGCCAGAACCGCGCCGTGAACATAATCGCTGGCCGAGGAGGCGAGGAAGACGGCGGCTCCGGCCAAATCCTGCGGCGATCCCCAGCGGCCCGCGGGAATCCGGTCGATGATCTGCCGGTTGCGAACCTCATCGGCGCGCAGTGCCGCGGTCACGTCGGTTTCCATGTAGCCGGGGGCAATCGCGTTCACATTGACGCCCTTCGACGCCCACTCATTCGCCAGCGCTTTGGTCAGTTGCGCCACCGCTCCTTTCGCTGCCGCGTAGGCTGGAACCAGAATGCCGCCCTGATAGGAAAGCAGCGACGCGATGTTGATAATTTTTCCATGACCCTGCGCCAGCATGTGCCTTCCGGCGAGCTGCGCGATCCGGAACACGGCATTCAGGTTGACTTGCAAAACATCGTTCCAGTCTTCCATCGAATAATCCGCCGCCGGTTTGCGCCGAATGATGCCGGCGTTATTGATCAGAATATCGATCGATCCGAACTCCCGGACGGTGGCTTCGACGACCCGATCATGCGCCTCCGAATCGAGAAGATCCGCCACCACATGCGCGGCCTTCACACCGGTTGCACGAACTGCTGAGCAGACCTCGGCTAGGCCGTGTTCCCGGGACCCGTGAACCATCACGTTGGCCCCGGCCTCCGCCAGTCCGACCGCCATCGCCGCGCCCAGCCCCCGGCGCGACCCGGTGACCAGCGCATTCTTTCCCGTCAAACTGAGGGCGTCGAGGATCATCGTCTCATGCTAAACCCGCAGCCAGGCATCGAGTTCGCGACCGAGTATCCCGGCGAGTTTTCGAATGTCCTCACGGTAATAATCGACCAGGTAACGCCTATCCGCAGGGTCCATGCGCGTGTCTTTCGGCTTCGTCACCAGCGCCTGGCGTATGCGCGGACGCATCCGGACTGGCGTAACGTCAGCGGCAGTTCGCCAGGCTCCCGAACGCCTCAGCCAGGCGACAACGGCCGTGCGGGGGATTTCCGCTTCCAGATGGCGGCGAGCAATATCAGGAGAAAAGCCGGCGTCGACACCTAGAAAGCGGTAAATATCCTGGACCACGTTCATAGGATGGCTCTTGAGGTCCTCATGCAGGCCGATCCATACATGGGACCCGAATCGTTCCAGGAAGCGGCTTAGCTGCGCGGCATACCATCCGAATTCGAGAAACGGATAATGAATGCATAGTTCCCGGGAACGATAGCGGACATTGCGCTCGATGTGCTCGCGGAAACTCCATCGAATGGTCCCGTTCCCGATGCCGTGCAGATATTGTGAGAAGGCCCGCTCGGCGGGATCGCGAAGCATTACGAGAATCTTAGCGTCGGGAATTCTGCGGACGATCGCTTCGGCCGCGGTGGAGGACCATAAATAACAGACGCTTGCCTCGCCTCGCGCGGATGCTCCATTCGAATTGGCGAACAGCCGCGCATAATCGTCGAAATCGGTAACGATGCCTCCGAAACGCTTCTGGAGCATTGGCCCGGAGAGGAACTGACGCAGCTCGCGGGCGTCGCGAGCCATCCGGCCGCGAAGCTGGGTCACGAAATTCTCTTCGCGGATTTCAGCCGCAAAGAAATTGGGCTCCTTCACCGCGCTCATGTAGATCTGCGGATGCTGGTCCAGATAGTGATAGAGCGATGTCGTACCCGCTTTGGGTGCGCCGGCGATGAAAAAAGTCGGGAGCATGGACATTTCTCGCGTACAAAAAATGCTACACCAGTTTTTGTTCCACGTCCGGGGCAGGCATGGAGCGGTGTGACAGAAAACGTTAAGGCGGGCCTGCGTAGATTCGGAGGCGGCAGGAATCGCGGGACGGCGTCTGGAAGTAACCTCCTTCGAATCAATCATTAACCAACAGGTACCGATTTCTCTTGACCATATTGCATATTGCGATATACTAATCGCAGATTGCAATATGAAGCTCGGTGAAAAAATCCGGTACCTGCGCCTGGTCGAAGGCACGCTGCGCGGCCTGGGCCGGGAGATGACTCAGCAGGAAGTGGTTCGAGCTTTGACCCGCGAGATGAAGAAGCCGCTGAGCCAGAGTTATCTTTCGCAGATCGAGAGCGGGTCGCGGCCGCATCTGACCAATTCGACCCGGATGCTGCTGGCGAAGTTTTTTGGCGTCCATCCGGGATATCTGGTGGACGATCCGGAAGGGTTTCACACGGAGCTGATGTCGGATGCGCGGGTGCAAGAAGATCAGCTCGATTTGTGGCTGATCGGCGGCGCGGAGCGGTTTGCGCGGGACCCGCGGGTGAGCATGGCTCTGCTGAAGGTGGCCGAGCATGAAGACTCGCGCAAGTGCCTGATGCTGCTCAAGGCGATTCTCGACACCCCGCAATTGGTGGACCGGCTGTTCGCGGTGCTGGCGCCGTCAGGGGCGCGGGCGGGAGTGGAGCCGATTCGGCGGGAGGCGGTATGAACCTCGAGACCTTTTATCTGGTCGCATTTCTGGTGGGACTTCTGTTGAGCGCGCTGTCGTTCTTCGCGGGCGCGATTCATATTCCGCACTTTCATCCGCATGCTCACAGCAAAGGCGGGATGTCGCCGTTGAATTTTGGGACGATCGCGGCGTTCCTGGCTTGGTTCGGCGGCACGGGGTATCTGCTGGAGCGGTACTCCAACGTATGGATTTATCTGGGTTTGTTCATTGCGACCATGAGCGGGTTGGGCGGGGCCGCGGTGATCTTCTGGTTCCTGATGAAACTGGCGGCCCAGGATCAGCCGCTGGATCCGGCGGATTTTGAGATGGCGGGCGTACTGGGACGGGTGGCGAGTCCGATCCGGCAGAGCGGCACGGGGGAGATGATCTATTCGCGGAATGGCGCGCGCTGCGGCGTGGCGGCGCGGAGCGACGGCGGAGAAGCGATTCCGCGGGATACCGAAGTGATCGTCACGCGATTTGAGAAAGGCATCGCCTACGTTCGCCGGTGGGAAGACATGAGCGGCGAGAAGTATTGAGAGGACAACTATATGCACATTTCGGCTGAAGTATTGGTGGTTACGGGCCTGATGGTCCTGGTGCTGTTCTTCCTGATGTCGTTGTTCGCGCAGCTTTACCGTAAGGCGGGTCCACATCAGGCGCTGGTGGTGTACGGAATTCGCGGCACCCGCATCATTAAAGGGCGCGGCACGGTGATCTTCCCGATGCTCGAAACTTACCGCGAGCTTTCGCTGCAACTGATGTCGTTCGATGTGGCTCCGCAGCAGGATTTGTACACCATGCAGGGTGTCGCGGTGACGGTCGAAGCAGTGGCGCAGATCAAGGTGAAGTCGGATCCGGAATCGATCATCACGGCATCGGAACAGTTTTTGACCAAAAGCGACACGGAGCGCGACGGGCTGATCCGGCTGGTGATGGAAGGGCATTTGCGCGGCATCATCGGGCAGCTTTCGGTGGAACAGATCGTGAAAGAGCCGGAGATGGTGGGCGATCGCGTACGGGCGACGTGCGCGGACGATATGAACAAGATGGGTCTTGAAGTGATTTCATTCACCATCAAGGAAATCCGCGACAAGAACGAATACATCAGCAACATGGGGCGGCCGGATGTCGCCAGGATCAAGCGCGATGCGGACATCGCGGCAGCGGAAGCGGAGCGGGATACGGCGATTAAACGCGCGGAGGCGCAGAGGGCGTCGGCAGTGGCCAGGGCTCAGGCGGATCAGGAGCGGGTGCTGGCGGAGACTTTGTCGCAGGCGAAACAGGCGGAGGCGACTCGGGATCTGGAGATCAAAAGGGCGCAGTACCTCGAGTTGACCAAGAAACAGCAGGCGCAGGCCGACAAGGCTTATGACATCCAGACCAACATCATGCAGCAGCAGGTGGTGGCTGAGGCGGTGAAGATCCGGCAGGTGGAAAAACAGCAAGAAATCAAAGTGCAGGAAGCGGAAATCTCGCGCCGTGAAAATGAATTGATCGCGACTATGCTGAAGCAGGCCGAAATCGACCGGAGGCGAATCGAAACCCTAGCCTCGGCTGAACGGCAGCGGCGAATTTCAGAGGCGGAAGGCGCGGCTTCGGCGATTCGGACGCAGGGCGAGGCGGAGGCTGAAATCATTCTGAAGAAAGGCGAAGCCGAGGCCAAGGCGATGAGCGTAAAAGCCGAGGCTTACCAGGAATGGAACCAGGCGGCGGTGGTGGACAAACTGATCACCGGGTTGCCGGAGATTGTGAAGGCGCTGGCCTCACCCCTGCAGAATATCGACAAGATCACCATTGTTTCGACGGGGAACGGCACGTCGACGGGGATGCATAAAATCACCGGTGACATGACGGAGATCGCGGCGCAGATTCCGGCGCTGTTCGAAACGTTGAGCGGGATGAAGATGTCGGAGCTGTTGGGTAAGGTTCGGACGATTGGAGATAAGGCGGTCAAGGAGTAAACCATGGCACTTTTAGAGCGTGTTGCAACGTTGATCCGGGCAAATCTGAACGATTTGGTGGATCAGGCGGAAGAGCCGGAAAAGATGATCAAACAGGTGATTCTGGATATGCAGAATCAGTTATTGCAGGTGAAAACGCAAGTGGCAATCGCGATCGCGGATCAGCACCTGTTGATGAAGAAGAAGAAAGAAAACGACGACGCGGCCGCCGAGTGGGTTCGCAAGGCGGAGCTCGCGGTGGAAAAAGGCCATGACGACCTGGCGCGGGCGGCGCTTGAAAGATCGGTGACGGCGCGCAATATGGCGGCGAGTTTCACTGAACAAGTGGACGATCAGACGGCGCAGGTGGAGAATCTGAAGACCGCGTTACGCAAGCTGGATCTGAAACTACAAGAGGCGCAGAACAAGAGCGAGGTATTGATCGCGCAACATCGGCGGTCGAGGGCGTTAAACCGGGCGGGCGACGCTCGGATGGCGATGGGGGATGGATCGAAGGAAGCGGCGTTCGACCGGATGAAGAACAAGGTTCAGCACGCCGAGGCGGTGGGTCAGGCGAAGACGGAGTTGAATGCCGGCAATATGGAAGATCGGCTGGCGGCGCTGGAAAAAGACGACGTGATCGACAAGCTGCTGGCGGAGATCAAGACCCGGAAGCGGGCGTCGTAGGGCTCGCCGCTAGCTTTCGAGAGCGAAGTTGATCATGCTGTTCGCGAGTTGGCTGGGCGAGATGTTATAGGTGCCGGAGCGGACCGCGGCCTGCAACTCGGCTAACCTGGACGGACTGGTCGAGAGCTGAGACGCCATGCTCGATATCTCGACCTGATCGCCGCCGTTTGTGCGGCCGCCGGTTCGAGTTTTGGACCCAGCTTGGTCAGTCGCCTGCGTCTGACTGACCGCCTGCGCGAGGCTGAGGGGATTGCTGTCGATTCTCATTATTTTGACTCCTTGTTGAGGCCGCTGACGACCATCTTGGCCAGACCGAGGCCGCCATTGTTGGCTAACATCTTCGAAAATTGCTGATCGGCTACGTCGACCATGGGTTCGCCGACGGTGTCGTTGTCGGGATCGTCATCGGCTGCGGCATCACGGACGGATTTCAGCATTTGACCGATGAGCAGGGCTTCGAACTGTTTCGCGGCGTCTTCCACTTTGCCTGACTTTGCGGGCGTCATCGCCGGGGATAGCATGGTCGCGGATTGGATGGGGCTGGTCATTTAGATAACCTCGATGGTTGCGCTCAGAGCGCCTGCCGATTTGAGATTTTCCAGGATCGCGATGACGTCGCGCGGAGTTGAGCCGATGGCCATCAGGGCGCGAACCAATTCCTCGATGGTGGCGCCTTTGCCTAACACGATGTTCTTAGCTTTGGCTTCCTTCACGGTGACATCGGTCTGTGGAACCACTTCGGTTTTGCCGGAGGAAAGTGGCGGCGGCTGAGAGACTTCCAGTTTCGTCCGGACTTCCACGGTCAAGGCGCCTTGCATAATCGACACGGGGGAAATTCTTACTTCTTTGCCTATGACGATGGTGCCGGTGCGTTCATTGATGACGATGCGGGCGCGATCGTCGGATTCGATCGAGAGAGCTTCGAGCTCGGCGACAAATTCGACGGCTCGCGCAAGGTATGCCGTGGGAATGTCCACTACCACCACGCCGGGGCTCTCCGCGTGAGCGACGCCGGATTCGAAGTGCTTGTTCAAAGCTTCCTGGACGCGCGAGGCGGTGGTGAAATCGGCTTGATGGAGCTGCAACCGGATGTGCGCGGTGGGCGTGATGGAGGGCGGAGCCTTCTCGACGATAGCGCCGTCCGGGGTGCGGCCCACGGTGGGGTGATTCAGAGTTTGCGTGTTCCCGCCGCGGCCGGCGATAAACCCTCCTGTTAGAACGGGACCCTGCGCGACGGCGTAAACCTGGCCGTCAGCCGCCTTTAGCGGGGTCATCAGGAGAATGCCGCCTTGCAAACTCTTGGCATCGCCGATGGCTGCCGCGGTGACGTCGATCTTGGTGCCGGGCTGGGCGAAGGGCGGCAGATTCGCGGAGACCATGACCGCGGCCATGTTGCGGACCTGCATTTGGGTCGGGTCGACGGTGACTCCCATGCGCTTCAGCAGGTTGGTCAGAGATTGCGTGGAGAACAGGGTCAACTGCTTGTCGCCGGTTCCAGCGAGTCCGACCACCAGGCCGTAACCCATCAACTGGTTGTCGCGCACGCCTTCGAGAGAGACGAGATCCTTGAGCCGCGAGGACTCGCCCGAGAGCAGACATGCGGTAAAGAGGAGGGCAATCAGCTTATTCATGATTTTCCTTAGAAGGGGAGCAGGCCCAGGATCAGGCGATAAAGGAAATTGGGACGGCGGATGGCATCGCCGACCACTCCCTTGCCGTTGACTTTGATTTTCAGATCGGCGACCTGGTTGGACGCGACCATGTTTTGAGTGGTCAAGTCGGCGGGACGCACCATGCCGTGGATGGTGATCTGCTGCTTTTCGGAATTGACTCCGATCTCTTTGGTGGCTTCGATAATCAAGTTACCGTTCGCGGTCACCTCGATTACCTTGGCGGAGATGGTAGTGGTCAGAGTGCTGGTTCGCGACGTTTGCCCGGTGCCGTTCAATTGCTGACTCCCTGAAATGTTCAGCGGGTTCGCGAATCTGCTGGCGGCGGAAATCGCTCCCAAGGCCGCGGTAATCTGGCTTTGCGCGGAGGATTTCCGCGAAGTCTGGGTGGCGCCGCTGGAGACCGCGGACAGGCTCTCAGAAACGATGATGGTGACGATGTCGTCCACCACGCCGGCGCGAACGTCGCGTACCGAATCGGCTAAACGTCCGCTGGCCATGTAAAGGGATCCCGGCGAGGCGGGGCCTTGGGCCCAGATGCAAGCGGGAATCAGCAGAAATAACGAGAAGAAGGTTTTCATTTTTGAACCACTACCTTGTCTTTTCCGACCACGCGCGCCTGAAAGTGTTTGCCGCTGTCGGGATTGCGGATCATGACCATCTCATCCATGCGGCCGGCGCTTTCGGCGGCGGCATCGAAAGAGAGCCTGGCTTCACCGCTGACCACTTCGACGGAAACATTGTCGCCGCGCTCGACTTGACGCGGGGTCACCAGCATCGAGGCGAAGATCGGCTCCCCCGGCTTGATGGCGCGAATCGGAAGGCGGCCCACCGCGGCGTCGATGGAGTTTAGTGGCGCGGGGCCGACCGGAAATCGCGGGCCGTTGCGAAGAATCAATTGGGAGGCGTCGACTAGCTGGGAAGAAAGGAGCGGCTGAATCGCCTCCACCCAAGTTTGTTCACGTGTAACTCGTACTTTCGCCCAGACGGGGATGCTGCGATTGTCGTCGTAAGCGACGTGGCCGCGCCACAATCCTGTGGGCGACAAGCCGGCGACGTCAAATTCCAGAGTGCCGCGCGGAACGCCATAACGGCTGAAGTCCAGAATGGAAATTTCCGCGTCTTCGATGCCCAGCGCGGCTCTCAAGACAGGAAGAAGCGTCTCGGCGGTCAGAGATTCGTGGGCACGCTCGAAGCAGACTTCAGCGACCGGGACCGGGGCGACAATCGAATTCTGCCGGGCCAGGCGCACCAGCTCGTCGGCATGAAAAACACGCTGGACACCCGGTAGAGGCGCCGCAGCGATCATGAGATCAGGATCGAGCGCGATGAAAGTCGAACTGGCGGCGGCCAAATCCCCTCCGAGGATGCGCGGGCCGTCGACCATCTGGCATGCGAAAGCGTGGACGGCCGCGAGCGCGAGAATGAAAGTCATTTTCATTGCGTGAGGTTGTTGACCTGTTGATACATTTCGTCGGCGGCCTTGACGACTTTGCTGCTCGCTTCGTAGGCTCGCTGGCTGCTGATCATGTTGACGAATTCGTCTACCACGCTCACGTTCGACGATTCGAGATAGCCCTGCTGCAAGGTTCCGAGCCCGTCCTGGCCGCCGGGAGTTCCCACGATCGGATCGCCGGAAGCGTCGGTGGGCATGAATAAGCCGTTGCCCATGCTGTTCAGTCCGCCGGGATTGACGAAGTTCGCAAGCTGAATCTGACCGGCGATGGTGGTCGCGGTCTGGCCGGGCTGCGTGTAGCTGACCGTACCGTCGGAAGCGATGTTAATAGTCTGGGCCGCCGCTGGAATGGTAATCTGCGGCTGAAGTGCGTTCCCGTTCGCGTCCACGATGGCGCCGTTCTTATCCATCGAAAGCCCCCGGCTCGCGTGTAGGCGGTCTGGCCGGTGGGAGTCTGGATCTGGAAAAATCCCTTATCCTGGATCACCAGGTCGAGAGGGTTGCCGGTTTGCGTGAAGGCGCCTTGAGTGAAGACGATAGAGTTTGCTGCCGGACGCGTTCCCATGCCGACCTGCAAGCCGCTGGGCACAATGGTTTGCGCGCCCGCGGCGGCTCCTGGCTGGACATAGCTTTGATACAGCAGATCCTGGAACTGGGTCCGCCGGGCTTTGAATCCGGTGGTATTCGCGTTCGCCAGGTTGTTGGCGATGTTGTCGATGCTCATTTGCTGGGCGGTCATGCCGCTGCCCGCGCTGGAGAGTGCTCTAATCATTTGTTACCTGTTTACTCCTAAGAAACTTTTGCGACCTCTTCGATCGCGTGCTTGGTCATTTCGGTATCGAGTGTGATGGCCTTCTGAAGATTCTCGAATCGCCGCATGATGCCGACGAATTTGACGGCCGAGTCGGAGACCGGGACGTTGGACTGCTCCACCTGTCCTTGCAAAATATCCGTGCCGGTGGCCGGCGGCGCGAGAGCAGACTTGTCGATCAATGTGAAGTAGCTGTTGCCGAGTTTGGACAGCGCCTGCGGCAATGAATCGGGAGAGCTGATCTCGATCTGACCCAGATCCTGGCCGCTTTGTGTCACCACGCCCGATTTGGAAATTTCGATAGACTGCGCCGGATCTACTGTGATCGGATTGCCGTTGTCGAGGACGTTGCGCAGTGAATAGCCGTCCTTAGTTACGAGGGTGTTGGTTTTGGAATTTCCAAAATCGCCGTTGCGCGTGTAGACGATGCCGCTGGGTGAGGTCAACGCGAACATGCCTTTTCCCGCGAGCGCTAAGTTGAGAGGGTTGCCAGTCGGTGTGAGTGTGCCTTGTGAATAATCCGTCCACTGGCTTTCGACGACGGGGAGTTGCTCTTGATATAAACCATAAAATTCGCGATCCGATTTGAAGCCTGCCGTTCCCGTATTGGCAATGTTATTCGCCAGCATATCGAGAGAGTCCATGCGGGATTTCATTCCGCTTGCAGCCGAGATAAGAAGTGGATCCAATGTGGCAACCTTCGCGATGAACAATGCAATCGGCACTCCGTTGTAAAAGTGAGTCAAACAAAGTCGATATGTGGAGTGAGCGCCAAAACGGTATCGACGGGATCGTGCCGTTTTGGATCGAGTGCCATTTTGATGTCGATATGGAATCGGTCAAGTTGTTGAAAGCGGACTAAAGTGTCTTTGGGCACTCACCTGCTTTTGTTCGGTGCGTGAGCGCAATCGCAGCGGCGGCAAACCATCCGGTGAGTATCCTCACGGCGGCGCCGTCTTCATTTTCAACTCGCGCCGAGAATGCGAAGTTCGCCAACCTTATTAATGTACTGACGGGTTCACTGGATCAGACGCCCGCCTTACCGGGCGTGCAGACTCAGCTTGCGGCGGGAGCATCGGCTAATCAGATTGCCGGCGCATTGATCCGATCGATGTTGGGTATATCCTCGACAGGCCTGACTTCCACTGTCTCGGCGAGCCAACCGAGCGTCGCGGCTGCGACCGCATCGGCATTAGCAACTCCTGCGGGACTTCCTTCGCTCCCAGCTTCGCCGCAAACCAATTCACTGACTGCCTTACCCACGAAGCGGACGGACAAAAATAGTCTAGCGACGACGGCGACGATTACGACTTCGGTAACTTCGTGGACAACACTTGTGCCGGTTCCAGTGACTTCAGCCCCGCCAACTTCAATGCCGGCTTCGACACAGAGCCCGGCCTCGACGCAGGCTTCGCCGGCAGCGGACGCGATGCCGGGGGATCGATCGAACACGGCTAGACAACTCAAACTGGAGACGCCGCAAACGGCTCAGGCTCCTCAGGCGGAGCTCGCGTTCAGCGTGCGGCTTACTACGGCCAACACGGACGCGCAGACTGAATCGATTGTGCCGGAATCCGGCGACCCAGCGGCCCAGCCAGTGCAGCCCGCTAACGCTGCCGTAACCTCAACCAATCCTCAGGCCGCCACGCAAGCCAATACGCAGTACATTGCATCGGGCCAGACGGGCTCGGACGAAACCGCTCCGGTGGAGGCCTTGCCGGAGGCGGCCGTCGCGGCGCCAGTGAATAAGAAGACCGACGCTAATGTGCCGCAATCGACGCGGACATCCGTTTCGACCGATTCGCCGGCGCGCTCCTCCAGCTCAGATCGTGAAGACGCGCCCACGCCCGTGAGCCGGGTATCGGCAACCGGAGCCGCCGATGATTTCACGCGTGCATTTGGAAACATGCAGCCGGTGAATGTTGAAACGTCCGGAGCGGCGAACATCGAAAGCGACACGAAAGCCCCGTTCCATTCCGTAGCGGAAGCGCTTCGGACGTCGGAACCGCAAATCGAGGCATCGAATACGCCGGCCGCCACTCCCCTCCAGGGAATTACGATTCGAGTCGCGCAGCCGGACGCGCTTCCAGTGGATTTGCATGTAACCGAGCGCGGCGGCGAAATTCATGTGGCGGTGCGGACCGCGGACGCCGGAATGCAAACCGCAATGCGCCAGGACTTGGGCACTTTGACGAACTCACTGGAACGAGCCTGGCTATCGGGCCGAGACTTATGTTCCCCGTGATTTGTCGACGCCGGCTCTCTCTTCGGCACAGGCGAGCGCGGGCAACGACCGTCAACAGCAAGGATCTTCCGGGCGCGGCCCGGGAGGAAACTCTTCGAATGGACAGCAGCAACAGCCGCAGCAACAACGCGATCAACGCCGCAAAACGTGGCTTCAAGAAATGGAGAACTTAAAATGAGCACCTCAGCAGTCGGCATGACGGCCCCCGCCATCAGCAACCCGACATCGAATTCGAGCCTGGTGGGTACGCCGGCAACGGCGAATCTTGCCAATCAGAACGTGTTTCTGCAATTGCTGGTGGCGCAGCTGAAGTATCAGGATCCCGACAGTCCCGCGGATGGAACCGCGTTTGTCACGCAGCTGGCGCAGTTTAGCGAGCTTTCGAACACGACGCAAAGCACCAGCGATCTGAATAACATCAATACCTTGCTGACGGCCAATGCGGCGACGATCGCAGCGCAGACGCGCGGCGGGCGGCACTTCACCGACTGGCACCACGCCAGTCCCAACGGTTTAACTTAGAACGCATTCTTAAATACTTGGAGAAATTATGGGATCTTTTTCAGCAGCTCTTTCCGGCCTTAGCGCCAACTCGACGGCCATCGACGTGGTCGGCAACAACCTCGCGAACCTGAATACCCCGGGATTCAAAGAGGACACAGTCACCTTCCAGGATTTGGTGACGGAATCCATCGGCGCGGGACTCGGAGCGACACAGGTCGGCTTCGGCGTCGGCACACCGATCACTCTGCGCCAGTTTTCGCAAGGCGCATTGCAATCGACGGGCGGTCCGCTGGACGCGGCGATTCAAGGCGATGGATTCTTCATCGTCAGCGGCCGGCAGCGGGAACACCGAGTACACCCGCGGCGGAAGCTTCAAGGTGAATACCGACGGCAACCTCACCACGGCGAACGGAGAGCCTGGTGCAAGGATGGAGCCAGACCAACGGCGTGTTGAACACGAATCTGCCGATCGGGAATATCACGGTACCGGTGGGCGCGCTTGCCGCCCCCTTGGCAACCACCACGATGTCGACCAGCTTGAATCTGGACTCGGCCGCCGTGGCGGGTACGTCGACGGGCAGCTTCTCCACGTCCGTTCAGGTTTACGACTCGCTCGGCACGGCGCACAACGTCACCGCGACGTTCACGCAGTCCGGCACCCCGAATCAATGGAACTATTCGGTCAGCGTACCAGGTTCGGATTTGGCGAATCCCCCGTACACACCGGTGACGGGCACCCTGACGTTCGACTCAAGCGGCAACCTGATCAGCCCCGCATCGACGGACCCGCAGCCGCAGATTCCGGTCGCGGGACTTGCCGACGGCGCCGCCGACATGAACATTACGTGGAATCTGTTCAACGGCACCACGCCGGACATCACGCAGTTCAATCAGGCTTCCGCGTCTTCCGCGCAAGCTCAGAACGGGTCCGCATCGGCGAATTTGGTCAGCGTAGGCTTGGCCAACGGCGGCCAGGTGCTGGCGCAGTATTCGGACGGGCAACAGGTGGTGGTGGGCCAGATGGCCATGGCGGACATCCGCAATCCGGAGTCGCTGATCGCGGCGGGAAATAGCAACTATCTGGCGAGCGCGCTGACGGCGCTTCCGGCCGTGGGAATACCGGGTACGGGTGGCCGCGGAACGGTCTTGGGCGGGTCAGTCGAATCGTCGAATGTGGATATCGCGACGCAGTTCACGAATCTGATCATTTTCCAGCAGGGATACGAGGCTAACGCGCACGTGATCACCACGGAGAATACGTTGAGCCAGGACACCATCAATCTGAAACCACAGTAGAGCTAAATGAACGCACTGGAAGAAATCGCCCACTTAGCCGACGTCCGCATGCACTTGGAGGTCGAGCTGGACCGCACGATGATGGTGGTCCGCGACATTCTCGCGCTCGAAAAAGGGAGCGTGATCGCGATGAGCCGGTCGGCGGGAGAAAACATCGACGTTCTGATCGGTGGCTCCGTGATTGGATACGGCGAAATCGTGATCATCGACGACACGGTGGGGGTGCGGATCACCGATTTCAAGGAGGACAGCTAACGTCATGGATGTCGTTCGCCAGATGCTATCGGTGTTGGCGGTGTTCGCGCTGCTGGGCGGCGTGTTGTGGATGCTTCGGCGGGGCGGCGCCGCCCGCTTTCGCGGCTGGACACCGGGGAAGAAGCGATCGAGATCGTTGGAATCGATGGAGCGCCTGGTACTGACGCCCCATCATTCGCTGCACCTGGTGCGAATCCAAGGGCGTGAGCTGGTGGTGGCGACGCATCCCCAAGGATGCGCGCTGCTGCTGGATACCGGGTGCAAGTCAGGAGATCCCGAGTGAAAAGACTACTTGCATTGATGGCGGTTTCGGCCGCCACGATGGCCGCGGCACCCGGCGATTCGCTACTGGGAATCACGCTGGTGCAGAACAAGACCGGTAACGCGCTGAGCGTTCCCATGCAGATCCTGCTGCTGATGACCGTGATGACGCTGCTGCCGGCGATCCTGATGGCGATCACGCCCTTCCTGCGCTGCGTCATCGTACTGCACTTCCTCCGGCAAGCGCTGGGAACGCAGACCGCTCCGTCGAATCAGGTACTGGTGGCGCTGGCCTTATTCATCGCGCTGGTGGTAATGCAGCCGGTGGGATTGCAGGTGTATCACCAGGGATGGGAACCGCTCGAAGCCGGGCAGATCACCGCGTCGGATGCGTGGGACCGCGCGGCAGTGCCGATCAAGGGCTTCCTGTTGAAGTTCGCGCGTGAGAAAGATATTCAGTTGTTCGTCGAATTGTCGCATCTGCCGCTGCCATCTAAGCCAACCGACGTTCCCCTAAGTGTGCTGGCCCCGGCTTATGTATTGAGCGAGTTGAAAATCGCATTCCAGATCGGCGCGGTGCTGTTCCTTCCGTTCCTGATCATCGATCTGGTAGTCGCGTCGGTGACGCTTTCGGTGGGCATGGTGCAGTTACCGCCGGCGATGGTCTCGGCTCCTTTCAAAATTCTTCTGTTCGTGATGGTCGACGGGTGGAACCTGGTAATCGGTTCTCTGGCGAGGAGTTTCAATTAATGACGAGCGCCGCGGTGGTGGACCTGATTCGCACTTTGCTGCTTACCACGTTCTGGTTGAGCCTTCCCGTACTTGCCGTGGGATTTACGGTGGGAGTGGTGATGAGTCTGATCCAGATTCTCACATCGATTCAGGATTCCAGTTTCAATTCGGTGCCGAGGCTGACGGCGTTTCTGGCCGCGCTGGTGCTGGCGATGCCCTGGATGCTGGCGAGATTGATCTCCTACACCACCACGCTCTTCAGCGACTTCAGCAAATTCGCGCACTAGCGTAAGACGCATGACGCTCGGCTTGCCCATCAGCACGATGATCGCGTTTCTGCTGGTGCTGACGCGCGTCGCGGGGCTGGTTACGTTTCTTCCCATTCCAGGATTCCGGTCGGCGCCGGGGATCGCGCGCATCGTGATTGCGGTATCGATCACTTTCGCGCTATTTCCGGTCTGGCCGTCGCTGCCGGATCGACTGCCTTCTTTCGGCGCCCTAACCGGCTGGGCTTTCGCCGAAATGGGGTTTGGACTGGTCGCGGGCCTTGCGGTGGCGTTCCTGACCGAAGGATTTCAAGTGGCCGCACAGGTGATCAGTGTGCAGGCTGGCTACGGCTTCGCGTCGACCATCGATCCTTCGAGCCAAGCCGACTCGGGCGTGCTCCAGGTGATTATGACGCTGGTGACGGGACTCTTGTTTTTCACCGCGGGCGTCGATCACCAGTTGATCCGCATCCTGGCCGCGAGTTTTGAGAAATTCCCGGTGGGGTCCTGGACGCTGGCGGCGGCCAGTTTGGACGGAGTGATTCACTTAGGCGCGGGCATGTTCGTGGTGGGCCTTCGTGTCGGGATGCCGGTGATCGGGCTGCTGCTGCTGATCGATCTCGCGCTCGCTCTGCTGGGGCGGATCCAGCAGCAAATGCAGTTGCTCTCGCTGGCGTTTCCGGTAAAGATGCTGACGGCGGTCGGAGTCCTGGCGGCTCTGGTGCCGGTGATCGTACGAGTTTATGAAGGCGCGGCGGCGCGAACGGGCTCAGCGCTCTGGGGCATGCTGGGGCGTTGATGGCGGACTCCTCGCATACCGAGAAACCGACCAAGAAGCGCATCGATAAGGCGCGCAAAGAAGGCAACTTCCCGGTCAGCCGCGAGTTTATCTCCGCCGTCCAGTTCCTGGGCTTCGTCACCATTATGGTTTCGTTCAGCGGCGTGTTCCTGACGCGAACCGCGCGAGTGATGCAGTACCTGTTCACGCGGGCGTTCACGATCCAAATTACGCCGGTGGAAGTGGTCGCGCTGGTGCACAGCGTCATCCTCCCGGAACTTACGCCGCTGATCTTCGCGGGCGCGGCGCTGGTGGTGCTGGTCCTGTTGACTCAACTGGCGACCACGAAGCTGGGAATCTCGCTTTCGAAGCTCGCGCCGGACATCAAGCGGTTAAACTTTCTCAAGAGATTTTCTTCGGTTCCGGCGAACAACCTGCCGCTTTTCTTTCAGGCATTGGTGTTATTGCCGCTGGTGGGGATGGTGGTGTATTACGAAGCCGCTGAAAACCTCGATTCATTCATGGAACTTCCCTGGATGGGAGCGCAGGTAGCCGCGATCCGCGTTGCGAGCGTGGTGGAGACGCTATTGTGGCGCGCGGCCGCCTTATTTCTCATCGTCGGAGTCATCGACCTCTGGTGGCAGAATCATCGCTATACCAAGCAGCTCAATATGAGCAAGCAGGAGCTGCGCGACGAATCGAAGGAGCAGGAAGGCAATCCGCACATCAAGAATCGCATCCGCCGGCTGCGCCGCGATCTGCTGCGCCGCAAGATGATGAACGAAGTGCCCAAGGCGACCGCGGTGATCGTCAATCCGGAACATTTCGCCGTGGCGATTCGCTATTCAGTGGAGGGCGGCGGAGCGCCAAAGGTGATCGCGAAGGGCAAGAACTACCTGGCGCTGCGGATTCGTAAGAGGGCGCTAGAGCACGAGATTCCGATCGTGGAGAATCCCCCGCTGGCGCGAGCGCTGTATAAATCGGTGGAGGTGGGGCAGGAGATTCCGGCGCATCTGTATCGCGCTGTCGCGGAGATCCTCGCCTACATCTACAAGTTGATGGGCGGCCGTTTACCGGGCTAACCAGAGACGTGGATCGAGCGCATGGGGTTTCGAGGTTTATTCGCTCTGACGCTGCAACCGCGGCCACCGGCAGGGCGTCAGATGTAATGTAAGGAGCGCCAATCTTCATGAGGATCATAACCCGAAATTTCATAGCTTTCGCGGCGCTGATGCTGGCGGTGTCGGCGCAGGCGAAAAGCCCTGCCGCCGGCACGCTGGAGGACAAAGTGAGGCATCAGTTGGTGATGCTTCCGTATCTCAACGTGTTCGACGATCTGTCGTTCCGGGTCGATGGCGGCGCAGTTACTTTGTTCGGAGAAGTTACCCAGCCGGTGCTGAAGAGCGACGCGCAGAATGTCGTGAAAAAGATCGAGGGGGTAACCAGCGTCAACAACCAGATCGAGGTTTTGCCGCTGTCCCCGCTGGACAATCAGATCCGGGTGCGCGAGTACCGGGCGATTTTCGGTTACGCGCCGCTGCAACGTTACGGGATGGGTGTGATTCCCTCGATTCACATCATCGTGAAGAATGGCAACGTGACCCTGACAGGTTTGGTTTCGACGCAGACCGACAGCCAGATGGCGTATATGCGCGCGAACGCAGTGCCGGGTGTTTTCTCGGTCGCCAATCAGCTTCACGTGGAGAAATAAGAGCTCGGATCGCCTGGACGCAGTCACACCCTTTCTCGCGAGCCACCATGAATCGCGAGTGGTTCCAGGCATGATCCGCCGGCGGCCCATTCGCCTCCCGGATGGGCCGCCGTTTCGTGTAATGTTATTCGACGACCGGAGCTGTTTCCGTCTGACCCCGCAAAGGAATCTCGCGTAGAAACAGGTTCAGCACAACCGCCGCGCTCATGATGATCGCACCCACCAGGAAGATCACCTGAATGCCGTGGACCAGGGAGACTCGCACATTCTCGAGCAGCGTGTGGAGCAGCTTCAGACCGCCTGGATAACGGCCGAATCCCGCATCGAGTTGAGGCCGAATCAACGGGAGCATCAACGGGTTCGAAAACGGCTTCAACGCGATGCCCGGAGTGCCTTGCGGAACCGCGTTCGTGAAGTCGCGTTTATACATGGTCAGCAGCACGCTCCCGAACATGGCCACGCCCACCGTACTTCCGATCTGCCGAAAGAACTGCGTGGAGGCGGTGGCGGTTCCCATATTGTGGCGCGGCGCTGAGTTTTGCACAGCGATGGTATAAACCGGCTGCACGAATCCCATGCCGACGCCGGAGAGAACCATGCCGAAGACTACGAAAGAGTGGCTGGTGTTCGCGTCCATGGAGGCAAACACGATCATCCCCGCCGCAATCAGCATGGATCCGGAAATGGCAAGGATCTTGTATTTTCCCGTTCGCGAAACCGTTTGTCCGCCGACGATGTTGCCGGTTACCGCCGCCAGCATCATCGGGGTCAATAAAGACCCCGATCGAGTGGCGGAGACTCCCAGGACGCCTTGCATGAACAGCGGCAGGTAAATGATCACCCCGAACATTCCGATGCCGACCACGAAGTTCGCCACGGAACAAACGCGAATGATCGGATCGCGGAACAGAGACAGCGGCAAGAGCGGCTCCGGGGCATGCGTTTCCACTCGCAAAAATGCGGCCAGCATCGCCGCGGCGGTGACCAGCAGCCATTCGACGCGCGGCGACGACCAACCGTAATCGGTCACCCAGGTCAGGGCGAGAAGCAGCGGAACCAAACAGCCCACTAGCGTGAAGACGCCCAGCCAGTCGATGATGCGCCGGACACCTTGCGGCTTGAAATTGGGGAACTCAAAATAGATGGCCGCGATGGCGATGATCCCAACCGGAAGATTCACATAGAAACACCAGCGCCAGGAAAAATGGTCGGTGAGATAGCCGCCCAGAGTGGGCCCGAAGATGGAAGCGGCGCCGAACACGGAGGCGAATAAGCCTTGATATTTACCGCGCTCGATGGGTGAGAAAATATCGCCGACGATCGTGAAAACCAAGCCGAACATGATCCCCGCGCCCAACCCTTGCAGGCCTCGGAAAACGATCAACTGGCCCATGCCGTCGATCGGCAGGAAGTTCATATTGCCGGCCGCCCCGCATAATGCGGACGAGCCCACGAACACGACCGCTCCTAACAGGAAGAATCCTTTCCGCCCGTAAATATCGGAAAGCTTCGCGAATACCGGAACACAGATGGTGCACGTGAGCAGATACGCGGTGGCGACCCACGGATAGCGATCGAAACCCGCGAGCGACGCGATGATTCTCGGCTCCGCGGTGCCGACGATGGTCTGGTCGAGCGCCGCCAACAACAGGCACATCATCAGGCCGGCCATCGTACCGATGAACTGCGGACGGGTGAGGCGAATGAAGCCCGAGGTGTAAGCGGTCTCTGCGGCGGTCCCCATTTATAAATTGTAGCGGGTCGTCCACCGGCGTCGACTTTACGGATAAATCTGTGTCTTAAAACAACTGCGCTGGTCGAGTAAGTGCTTCTACTCATGCGCAATGGCCGCCACCACCCAAATCGCTCCCGTTTCGGCACTAGGGGTCGGTAAGACAGGTGGCGGCGCCGCACCGGGTCCGCGCCATTCAAAGCCTCATCCGAAGGCGACAACCGGGAAGGTCAAAGCTGGTTCCCGATTCGGGAATATCGGAGAAATCGCGGTTCCGCTGGGAGTGCTCGGAATTGTTCTGGCGATGATCTCGCCGATGCCGGCGTTCCTTTTGGACTTCCTGATCAGCGCGAATATCACTCTTTCGGTGGTCGTGCTGCTGGTTTCGATGTACATCACCAAACCTGTCGAGTTCAGTGTTTTCCCGACCATGTTCTTGCTGCTCACGTTGTTCCGGCTGGCTCTGAATATCTCTTCCTCCCGCCTGATTCTGATCCACGGAAATACCGGAACGCGCGCGGCCGGACAGGTTATTGAAGCCTTTGGCAACTTTGTCGTGGGCGGCAACTACATCATCGGAGTCGTCATCTTTCTGGTGCTGATCGCCATTCAGTACGTGGTGATCAACCATGGCGCGGTTCGCATTTCGGAAGTGACGGCACGCTTTACCTTGGATGCTCTGCCAGGCAAGCAGATGTCCATCGATGCCGATCTTGAACTCCGGGCTTGATTGACGAAGTGGAAGCGCAAGGCTCGACGCAAGGCCCTTTCGGCCGAAGCGGAATTCTACGGCGCTATGGATGGCGCGACTCGATTCACCCAGCGCGACGCCATCGCCAGCATTCTGATCACCACGATCAACATTTTCGCTGGATTCCTGATCGGCGTGTTTCAGCATGGGATGGATCTCTCAGCGCGCCCTCAGACCTATACGGTGCTCACCATCGGCGATGGTCTGGTGACTGTGATTCCAGCATTGATGATTTCAGTTTCCGGCGGCCTGATCGTCACCAGTACCGGATCGGAAAATAATCTCGGAGCCGACGTCAAGAGGCAGATGTTCAGCAATCCCAGCCATTGATGCTGTCAGGCGCCGTGCTGATGCGATGGCCGCGTTTCCAGGATTGCCCACGATACCGTTCCTGGTGCTTGGCAGCGGCGTGGGCTATGCCGGTTATAGGCTTCGCCAAAATGCTGCCGTAGACGAGACCGTGCGCCTGCCGCGGCCCGCGCCTGCCAAGGATGGTCTCGAAACGTTGCTGAAGGTGGAACCGCTTGCGGTGGAGGTGGGTCTGGGACTGGTCAAGTTGGTGGAAGGCGGCAAAATTCCCCGTTGCTGCGGCGCATCGCCGGTATTCGGCGACAGATGGCCTCGGATTTGGGTTACATGGTCCCGCCCGTTCGCGTTACCGACAACTTGCAGCTAAAAGCGTGTGAATACCTGGTGCTGCTGAAGGGCGCGGAAATCGCCGCTTTGAGCTGATGCAGGGTTGCGATCTTGCCATCCATCCCGGCGGCGCCGCACAACCGCTCGAGGGCTACCGGCGAAGGAACCGGCCTTCGGTATCCAAGCCGCTGTGGATCCCTCGTAAACCGCCGACAATGCCCGGTCTAAAGGCTACACCGTAGTAGACGGCATGAGCGTGCTCGGCACGCATCTCGGCTGAGTTGATTCGACGCCACGCCTACGAATTACTCTCACGCCAGGACACTAAGAATATTCTGGATCGCGCCGCGGAAGACAACCCCAAATTGATTGAAGATCTGGTGCCGAAACTGCTCTCTATGGCTATTGTGCAGAAGGTTTTGCAAAACATGTTGCGGGAACGGGTTTCGATTCGCGATTCGGTGACGATCCTCGAAGCGCTGGGCGAGGGCGCGGCGATGACCAAGAATCCGATTCTATTGACCGAGTATGTACGCCAGGCGATTCGCCGGATGCTGGTGAAGCCGTATCTGAATCCGAATGGCGATTTGCCCGCGTTTTTTGTCGATTCGCAAATCGAGCAGGCGATTGAAACCTCGGTCGAGTTCAACGAGCATGCGCGGCCACATGAACTTGCCGCCGCAAAAAATTCGAGACATTCTAGACCGAGTGACGCGCTCGGTGGGATCGACGGATTCGCCCATGGCCGTCGTGACCAGCTCATCCGCGCGCTTTTTCCTGCGGCAGATCGATCGAAGGGCACCATTCCCAATCTTTCCGATCCTTTCTCATAACGAAATTCCGGCCGGCGTCAAAGTCGTGTCGCTGGGACTAATCCAATGAGGTCTCATTTCAATGAAGTTGAAGAGTTATTTTTCAGGAATCCGTCGAAGCCGCCGTGGAGTTGGCTCGCAAAGAATTCGGCGACGACGCGTTGCTGATCAACGCCCGGCCGACGACACCGGATACGAGGCATCTGGGAGCTTATGAATCGTATTCGGGTTGACGCCCACGGGTCCGCCGCGCGCAGGGGCTCCCGCGCGACGGCCGGAATTAGTCCCCGACCGCGCCCGTCCCAGACCGGCTGTTGAACGACTGTCGCGGAAATGAAGCGCGAGATCGAACGCTATCGAGGCATTCTTGAGCGGAGCCCGGATGTTCGGCTCCCCGGATCGCCGCGGATAGAGAATGAACCGGAGCTGTATACACAGCTGGTAGCGAACGAAGTGGATCCCATGCTGGCCCAATCGATCGCGCAGGGCGCATCCTTTGAGGACGCGTTCGAAGTGGATGCGGTCCTGGGACGGCGTGGAGCGGGCCGGGCCGTGGTGGCGCTGGTCGGGCCTCCCGGTGTGGGAAAAACGACGACGCTGGTGAAACTGGCTGCGCGCTACGGTCTGGCGTCGCGCAAACCGGCGCAGATTCTGACCGCCGACGTATTTCGGATTGCGGCGGCGGATCAACTCCGCTCTCTGGCGGCGATCCTGGGAATCGGCTGCGACGTGGTGGAAACGCCGGTCGCTCTGGCGCAGGCGATCGAGGAACATCGCTCCAAGGATTTCGTATTTATCGACACGCCGGGCCTGGGCAGCGGCGATATGGAAGATGGCGAGGACCTGGCGCGGCTGATCGCGGCCCACCCGGAGATCGATACTCACCTGGTCTTGCCGGCGTCGATGAAACCAGCCGATATGGCGCGCACCATCGAGCGCTACGAAATGTTTCAACCGAAAAAACTCTTGTTCACAAGAATCGATGAGACCGGAACTTTTGGAGCGATCGTCAGCGAAGCGGCACGGCGTTCTATGCCCCTATCTTTTCTGACCACGGGACAGCAGATTCCCGACGATCTGGAGCCGGCCACGAAGGCTCGGCTGATGGAACTGGTGATGGGAACATTCGCGAGCGCGCCTGCGGCGCATCGCATCGCGGGAGCAGCATGAAAGGCGCAACGAAAATGGAAGCAAGCGTGATTCGTACCCGAGCCGCAACGGCACCGGGAGGGGCGTACCGGACCCAAGTGGAAGGCGTGTCGCCGGAGGAGCGCGAGCGCCTCATCTTAGAACATCTTCCGCAAGTGCGATTAATCGCGCGGAGGATTCACGACCGGCTGCCGGAAAGCGTCAGCCTGGACGATCTGGTTTCTACCGGCGTGCTGGGACTCATAGCGGCCGTCGACCGTTTCGATCCCACGCAGAACGTAAAGTTGAAAACTTACGCCGAGTATAAAATCCGCGGCGCGATTCTGGACAGCTTGCGGGGTCTCGACTGGGCTCCGCGTCAGCAGCGCAAACGCGCCAAGCAGATTGAGGCCGCGATCAGCGCCGCCGAACAGCGGCTGCGACGATCGCCGACCGAGGAAGAGATTGCCGCCGAGCTCGGGCAGACTATCGAGGAATATCACGTCTGGCTGGTGGATTCGCGCGGTTTGAACCTGGGCAGTCTCGAAGGCAATAACAATGAGGATGAATCGAACGACGTCCTGAAGTTCGTTTCGGACGATGAAGAGGCTTGGCCGTCACGGCTGCTGGAGCGCAGCGAGCTCCAGAAACTACTGGCCGACGCGATTTCGAAAATGCCCGACCTCGAGAAAACGGTGCTGAGTTTGTATTACCACGAGGAACTGACGTTGCGCGAGATCTCCAAGATCGTGAACCTGCATGAGTCGCGTATTTCGCAATTGAAGACACAGGCGATCTTGCGATTACGTTCCTATATGGAAAAACGTTGGCCCAGTACGCGGGGAGTCTAACCAAAGTGAATCCGGCGCGCACCAGCATTCTGAAGTGGCTGCTCGACGAACTCGCCTCACAGGTGGGATCGGCGTTGGAGGGGATGACGGGCGAACGTCCGGTCGTAGAGACGCGCGGCGGCGTGGAGCCTCCTAAGGACGCAGCGCTACAGTGGCGGCAGACATTTTCAGGTACTCCGGGCGCGATCTGGATTATCGCGCCGGAAGGGGCGACCAACGCGGCGGGTGGAATGGTGCTCGAAGCAGCGGGATTGGCGGAAACAGACCCGGCCAAATTCAAAGCGGAGTTCCTGGAGATCCTGCTCCAGGCCCTCTCCCGCACTGCGCAGGCGATGTCGACGCGTATAGGCCGGGAGATCTTACTCGCGGCCGGCGCGGAAACGGCCGCAATTTCAGGTGTTGGCGAATGGGCCTCCATTGAAATGACCCTGGGCGATTCGAGCGCGCTGATTACGGTGGGCGCGGAGGCCGCCCTGCTGGACGCGTTTGCGATACAGGCGGTCGCCGAGATTGAGGCGCCTCCCGAAAAGACCAAAACGTTCGACTTGCTGCTCGACGTCGAGCTGCCCGTCAGCGTTTCGTTTGGCCGCGCGCAAGTGCCGTTAAAGGACGTGCTGAAGCTGACCACCGGCTCGATTGTGGAGTTGAATCGCAGCATCGGCGATCCGGTGGAAGTCATCGTGAATAATTGCGTGATCGCGCGCGGCGAAGTAGTCACGGTAGACGGAAACTTCGGCGTTCGTATCGACGAAGTGGTAAGCCGGCAAGAGAGATTGCGAACGCTTTCGTAAGGAGATGGAATGATCCATGCTTTGATTCAGTACGTCCTGCTGGTGATGGGGCTGGGCGCGACGCTCTCCCTGTTTTTCAGCGTCAAGCGCGAGATTCAGGCGAATGCCTCGAAAAACCGGCGGCGCATGGAGGAAATCAGCGCGCGGCTGAATGACGCTTACACACGCGAGCCGGAAATGGTTTACGTGCCAGCTCCGGCAGCAGCTCGCTCGGGACTGAACTTGAGCAAGCGCGTTCAGGCCATGCGGATGCTTCGGCGTAATGAGGATATTTCGCATGTGGCGGCAGCGCTCAGCGTGACTCGCAAAGAGATCGAGCTGCTGATCCGGGTACAGGGAATGAGCCGCGACGCTCCTGCGAATCCCGCCGCGAAGAGCGCGAGCCAGGGCGACTAAACCCGCTAGGTAACCCGTTACTAAAGATGGCGTGCGAGGCCGAGACGGCTCGCCTGATGTAGAATGTTACCGTGCAGCCCGACACCGCTCTCCAACTTGCCACCACGCAACTCAACCGGGTCCGCGAAGAAATCGGAAAAATCATCGTCGGCCAGCAGGAAGTCGTCGATGGCGTACTGATCTGTCTGCTGGCGGGCGGCCATGTGCTGCTCGAAGGCGTACCCGGATTGGGTAAAACCACGCTTCTGCGGACGCTCGCGCGAGTGATGCATCTGAAGTACTCGCGCATCCAATTCACGCCGGACCTGATGCCCGCCGACATCGTCGGCAGCATGATTATCGATACCGAAGGCGGCTCCAAAACCCTCCGATTCCAGGCTGGGCCGATCTTCGCGCATCTCGTGTTGGCCGACGAAATCAATCGCGCGACACCCAAGACTCAATCCGCGCTGCTCGAAGCCATGCAGGAGCATACCGTTACCAGCGGTACGGCGACCCATCAACTGGAGCCGCCGTTCCTGGTCATGGCGACCCAGAACCCCATCGAAATGGAAGGGACTTATCCGCTTCCCGAAGCCCAGCTCGACCGGTTCCTGATGAAAATCCTGGTGCAAGTATCCTTCGCGCAGCGACCTGGGGACCATCGTCGAGCGGACCATTCAGAAGGACGACATCATTGTCGAGCCGATCCTTGACCGCGAAGAGATTCTGGGCCTTCGCGATATGTGCCATCACGTTCTGGTTGCGCCGCACGTGCAGGATCACGCCATCGACCTGGTGATGGCGACGCAGCCGGGCTCGGAACAGGCGCATGAGCTGGCGAAGAAGATTCATCCGCTACGGCAGTTCCCCGCGAGGCGCGCAGGCGCTGGTGGAATGCGGACGCGTTCTGGCTCTGATGAAAGGCCGCTTGCATCTTTCGATCGAGGACATAGAAGACGGTAGCTCCGGCGGTGCTGCGGCATCGCATCATTCTGAACTTCGATGCGCACGCCGAAGGTCAGACGCCGGAGACGATCCTGAGCAAGATTATCCCCAGCGTAGGCGCAGCCGCGGTCCACTAACGTGCCGGAGCCGCTTATCGAAACCGCATTGCTCGAAAAACTCGAGCGGCTGACGATTCATTGGCAGAAATCGCTGCCGGGCCTGGTCGGCGGGCATAATACTTCGCGCTTCGCCGGCCCCGGGCAGGAGTTTCTGGATCATCGGCATTTCCACCATGGCGACGATCTGCGCGCCGTGAACTGGCGGGTGTTTCTGCGCCTGGAAAAGCTGTTCCTGAAGATGTTCCAACTGGAGCCGCGAATTCCGGTGCGCATGCTGATCGACACCAGCCAATCCATGGAGACCGGCGAGAAACGACAAGTTCGATTACGCGCGAAAACTGGCCGCGGCGCATGTGCTACGTCGGGCTGGTGCGGCTGGATTCCATCTGTCTGCAGCCGTTTTCGAGCAAGCTGGGCGACGCCTTCGTGGCCAGCGGCGGGCGCCATCGGTTTCAGCCCGCGGTGAATTTCCTATCGGCGCTGAAGCCGGGCGGGAAGACCGATTTCCTCGAATGCGCGCAACAGTTCATTTCCAAGTACCCGCAGCGGGGCTTGGTGATCGTCATCTCGGATTTCTTGGACGATGCCGATTGCGAGAAACCGCTCCAGTATCTCTCCGATTTCGGACACGAGATGATTCTGGTTCAACTTTGGGCCGCCGAGGATCGCGAGCCGCCATGGGAAGGCGAGATGGATCTGGAAGACGCCGAAACCGGCCAGACATGTGGAGTTGTCATTCGATAACGACGCCCGCGCCATGTACACGCCGCGTTTGACGAGTACGCTCAGGAGTTGCGCCGCGTCGCGACCCGTAACAATGGCCGTTACGTAGCGTGCCGACGGACGTCCCAGTGGATGAAGCTATTTTCGGTCCGCTGGTGCGGGCCGGTGCGGTAGAGTAATGTCATTTCTGAATCTCGGCTTGGGCGAATTGATCGGACTGGCGGGAGCAATCTCGGCCGGCGTGGTCGCGCTCTACCTTTTGGATCGCTCCAAGCGGCGTCAGATGGTGGCCACGCTGCGATTCTGGACGGCCGCCGACGTTCGCACGGAGCTGAAGCACCGGCGGCGCATCCAGCAGCCCTGGAGCCTGCTGCTGCAACTTCTCAGCATTCTGCTGTTGCTTGCTGGCCGTGGCTGGCCCGCGCTTGGGCATCGACGACGCATCCTTTCGCGATCACGTCGTGATTCTGGATACATCCGCCTGGATGGGCGCACGAGCGCGGCAAGGAATCGCTGCTCGATGAAGCCAAAGCGACGGCGCGCGCGTACTATGAAGGCGCTTCCCGGCCGGGATCGCGTGATGCTCGTGCGGGCGGACGCACTGGCTACGCCTGCCACGGCGTTTGAATCGAACCGGCAGGTCCTCGACGATGCGATCCGCCAATCCCAGCCGGGGGCATCGGCGCTGAATCTGGAACAAGCCTTGGAATTCGCGCAGCGAGCGCAGCGCCTGCAATCCCAGCGATCCGGGAGAAATCGTTTTCGTGGGCGCGGGCCGCGTGCCGGAAGAGGAGGCCTCGCTGACCGCGGTTCCCGTCGAACTTGCGCGTGCTGACCGTGAATGCGCCGCAGGAGAATGTCGGATTGCGGAAGATCGGACTGCGGCGGTCGCCCACCGCGCCCGACACCTGGGACATTTTCGTCGCGGTTCGAAATTATGGCACACGGCCGCGCGACATGCAGCTGGGTCTGCAATTCGGCAGCGCGCCGCGGGTTCGCGGCCTTGACGCTGACGCCCGGGGCGGAGGAGCAGGCGACTTTCACTTATCGAACGAAGGTCGCCGGGTATCTGGAAGCGCGGATCAACCCGCACGATGCGTTTCCGCAGGACGACCGCGCGGTGATCGAATTGCCCGCGCAGCAGTCGCTTACGCGTCGCGGTTTATTCCGGCGGAGCCGCAGTCGCTGCGGCCGCTGATCGCTTCGAATCCCCAAGTGGACGCGATCTTCGAAGCGCCCGCGAAATACGATCGCGAACGTGAAGGCCGACATCGTCGGTGCTGGATCGATTCGCCCCGCCGGCGCGGTCCGCACGCGGATTCCATCTGGATTGAACCCCCTGCCGCCGGGTCGCCGATTCCGGTGCGAATCGACGAAGTCAAAGATGAAGCTGGAGCATTGGAGGCCGGAGACTGACGCTCGGCGCCGGGCTGCGCACCAAGAACATCACAGCTCGAATCCAGCGAGATTTTCACGGCAGCGCCAGGGGACATCGCGGTGGCGGAACGCAGCCGAGGGACCGCTGGTGGTCGCGCGGGCCGGATCGCCCAAGGTGGTCGTCATCGGTTTTCAGCCGATGCGATCCTCGATGAAATATGAGCTGGCAACGCCGCTGCTGATGGCGAATATCATGCGCTGGATGGCGCCGGAGACATTTCGCCGCTGGGACGTGCAGGCGGGGACCGTGGGCACCGTGAACGTCGCGATGGATAAGGGCGCCGATCCTGCCAGCGTTCGCGTGATCGCCGAGAATCAGCGGCCGATTCCGTTTACGATCGATGGCAACGCGCTTCGATTCTTCGCCGGCGCTCCAGGAACGGTCCGGGTGTTGACGGGCGATCGAGAAACCGTGTATTCCTGACGCTTCCAGATGCAGGCGAAGCCGCGTGGCGCCCTCCTCAAAGTGTCCGGCGCGGAATTCCGCGCGCCTCCGCGGCAGGAGCCATTGCGACGGATTTGTGGCCATGGCTGGCGGCCCTGGGCGGGCTGGGGCTGCTGATCGACTGGCTGTTGTATGGACGGAGCCGGGCCTTCCGCCTGCGCGCTTCGAGAATGGTGTCTAAAGCTCCATGGACGGCGTGGAGGAAAGCGTCATGACGTTCGATCGCATGTGGGTGCTGGCGATCGCATGGCTGCCGCTTGCCTGGATGGTGTTCGAATGGCGCAGAACCGCGCGCCGCTCCGCGCTGGTCCTGAAAGGCTTGTCGCTGGTCAGCGATTCTGATCGCCCTGGCCGAGCCGCGGCTGAACGTATCGGAAACCAAAGTCGCCGTCGCTGTTCTGGTGGATACTTCGGCCAGCGTGTCGCCCGCCGATCTGGAGCGCGCGTCCCAACTCGCGGACGAAATTGCGAGTCGTCGCGGGCGTCACTGGATGCGCGTCATTCCTTTCGCTCGGTCTACGCGTACGCTCGATCCCAACGAGGTCACCAGAACCCGTGAAGCTGCGGCACACCGCGGGTGAAGCGGGGCGCGCCACTGATCTCGAAGCCGCGATTCGTGAAGCGGCTGCGTCTCTTCCGGCGGGCATGGTTCCGCGTGTCGCGCTGATCTCCGATGGCAAGCAAAACAAAGGCAGCGTCGCGCGGGCCGCGTGGCAGGCGCAGCAACTCGGCATTCCTATCGATACCTTCGCGCTGAAAGGCCGGCCCGAGCCTGCGCTGCGCCTGGAATCGATCAGTTTGCCCGCCATCGCATTCACCGGCGAACAGTTTCCGATCGACGTGGTGGTTTCGACTCCCAAGCCGGGCCGGCCGAAGTCGAGCTTTCCGCGGAAGGGCGGACGCTGGGCAAGACGCAGGTCGCGCTTGCCGAGCGGTGCAAATCCCATGCGGCTGCATGCCAGCCTGAACACGCCGGGCGCACTCGATCTTTCGATTGCCGTACGCGCGCAGGCGGGCGAAGTTCGTTTCGATCAGGCCGTGATGCTGCGGCGGCCGAAGGTGCTGTATATTTCGCGGCGATTCAGCCGCGAACCAATTCGCATTTGACGCGGCACTCGCCGCCGCACAGTTCGACATTCAGCGCGCGGAGGATTTCTCGGCGCCCAATCTGTCTGAGATTATCAACTGGTGATCTCTGGACAACTGGGATCTTGAAAACATTTCGGCCGGCGCACAAGGCGGACATCGAGCACTATGTGAAACAAGGCGGCGGACTGCTGGTGATCGGCGGCGAGCGCAACATGTACAAAGAGGGCAAAGATAAGGTGGAAGACGCGCTCGACCGGACGCTGCCCGCCAAGCTTGCTCCGCCGCGTTCGCCCGAAGGCACGGCCGTAGTGCTGATCATCGATAAATCGTCATCGATGGAAGGCCGCAAGATCGAGCTGGCTCGCCTGGCGGCCATCGGCGTGGTGGATAATCTCCGGCCGATCGATCATGGTCGGCGTGCTGATCTTCGACAATTCATTCCAATGGGCGGTTCCATTGCGGCGCGCCGAGGATCGCACGCTGATCAAGCGGCTGATCTCGGGTATCACGTCCCGATGGCGGCACGCAGATCGCGCCCGCGCTGAATGAAGCGTTCAAGCGGATTCAGCCTTCCAACGCGACCTATAAACACATCGTGCTGCTGACCGACGGAATTTCCGAAGAAGGCGACAGCATGGAGCTTTCGCGCGAAGCCCTGGCGAAGCGCGTGACGATTTCGACGGTCGGGTTGGGCCAGGACGTGAACCGGGCATATCTCGAAAAGATCGCCCAGTTCGCGGGCGGCAAGTCCTACTTTCTGAACGAGCCGGCGGGCCTGGAGCAGATCCTGCTGCGCGACGTGATGGAGCACACCGGATCCACCGCCGTCGAGAAGCCGCCTCACGCCGCACGTGACCGAAGCAAGCCGAGATTCTGGATGGCGTCGGCATGGAAACCGCGCCGGCGCTCAAAGGCTATGTGAAGTTCATCGCCAAGCCGACGGCGGAGACGATTCTGAGCATCGACCGCGATCCGCTGCTTACGCGCTGGCAGTATGGGTTGGGGCGCGCGGCCGTGTTCGCTTCCGACGCCAAAGCTCGCTGGGCCGCGGACTGGGTCACCTGGAAAGGCTACGACAAATTCTGGACCAATCTGTGCCGCGACCTGCTGCCGCACGCGCAGGCCGGCGAAGCGACCGTCGAGTACGACAGCGCCAACGGCGATCTGGTGGTGGATTACCGGCCTGGGCCGCGACGCCGAGAGCCGGCCACAGATCCCAGAGATCTTCGTGTTCGGACCCGACAGATTTCGAGCGCCCGATCGCGGTGAAAAAAGTCGCCGCGGGCACGTTCCGCGGCCGTCTGCAGATCGGATCCCGCGAAGGTTTGTTCCGCGTTCGCCCGTGGACGATTCGCGCGCATTTCCGGAAGTCGGGTTTGTATCGTCCTGAAGCCGAGCTGGCCGATTACGGCTCGAACGAGGCGCTGCTCAAACAGGTGGCCGAATTCACCGGCGGCACGATTCCAGCCCGATCCAAGGCCGTATTCGATGCCGGCAAGCGATCCATCGCATCCACCATGCAATTGTGGCCGGGATTCCTGATCTTCGCGATCCTCCTGAATCTGGCCGAACTGGTCATGCGCAAGTGGAAGGGCGTGATGGCGAAGTGAGGGTCTTCAAACGCCGGTACACCAGCGCCAGCGGCAGTCCCATCACATTGAAGTAGCAGCCGGGCGATTCGATCTACAAGCTTTGACGCTAATCCCTGGATCGCATAAGCTCCAGCCTTGTCCATCGGCTCCCCGCTGGCCACATAATCCGCGATTTCGGATGCATCCATCTCGACAAAATGCACGCTCGTCGATTCCGCGTCGATGATAGCGCCGCCCCGATGACGTAAACAAATTCCGGTGACAACCTGGTGGATCCGCCCGGAAAGCGCATGCAGCATGGCGCTCGCTTCGTCGGCATCCGAGGGCTTTTCGAGAACCTGATCCCCAAGCACCACCGTGGTGTCGGCCCCTAAGACGATCTCGTCGCGGCCCTCCCAGGCAGCCTCGGCTTTGGCACGAGCCAGACGCTTCACATACTCGACCGGGGGCTCTCCGGCTGCGCGAATTTCCTCGACCGGGCGCGACCGGACGCGAAATGGAATCCCCGCGGTGGTCAACAATTCGCGGCGGCGCGGCGATGCGGAGGCTAAAATCAGTTCCAGCACTCATGCATGATACAATCGAACTTCCCCCGGCACCAACCGCTGTTAACAATATGGAACGCGCCGGCCGCCTCATCGGAAAACTAAAGCTTTCGCCGGATACGGCCGACGTCGAGACGCGAGCCCGGGCCGCGTGGGCAGTGGCCGCTGGAAAAAAGATCGCTGAACACACGCTGGCGACGGCCTTGGTTCGGGATACTTTGATCGTGGAAGTCGGGGATTATATCTGGCAGCGGCAATTAGCCTCGCTCGAAAAGCAGATCGTCGAGAATCTGGAACAGGTGCTGGGCGAGAAAGTAGTGGCGAAGATTGATTTTCGTCCGATGCCGCGGCGTCGCGCCCCCCAGCGTGCCGAGACCGTTCGTAACGGATCGGAGCATGTGAACGATCCGGTGCTAGATCTGCTCTACCGGCAATCGAAAAAGAACGCATGAAACTTACCGAAGATGAAATTCGGCATGTAGCCGATCTCGCGAACCTGGCCCTGACCGATGATGAGATCGCACGGATGGCTCGAGACCTGGACGGCATTCTTACCCACATCGATAAGCTGAACCAGCTCGACACGACTGGTGTGGAACCGATGGCGCAGGTGCTTTATGACGCGGAAGAAACCGCGACTTTGCGCGAGGATCGCGAGCGTCCGCCGCTGGGAACCGCGGTCGCGCTCGAAAATGCGCCGCTGGCGGGCGGCGGTTATTTCAAGGTGCCCAAGGTGATCGAGCGATGATGACCATCGATTCGATTCGCGCCAGTCTGGACGCCAAGCAGGTTTCCGCGCAGGAACTGACGGCTCAAGCGATCGAATATGCGGAAGCCGAGAATCCGAAAACCAACGCCTATCTGACATTCTCCCCGGAGCGAGCCATGGCCGCCGCGAAGGAAGTGGACCGGAGAATCGCGGCCGGTGAAGAACTGGGGCCCCTGGCGGGTGTTCCCATCGCCGTCAAAGACGTGATCCTGACGCGCGGGGTTCGGACCACTTGCGGGTCGCGCCTGCTGGCGGGTTATATTCCGCCCTACGATGCCACTGCCGTGACGCGGATTGAGGCTGCCGGCGGCGTGATTCTCGGCAAAACCAACTGCGACGAGTTCGCCATGGGGTCGTCGAATGAAAATTCCGCATTCGGACCGGTGCGGAATCCGGTCGCACCAGACCGCGTGCCGGGGGGCTCGAGTGGAGGCTCGGCCGCCGTGGTCGCGCAAGGCACAGCGGTGCTCGCGCTCGGTTCCGATACCGGAGGATCGGTGCGCCAGCCCGCATCGTTCTGCGGTGTTGTCGGAGTAACACCGACGTATGGACGCGTGTCTCGTTACGGATTAACGGCGTTCGCCAGCTCGCTCGACCATATCGGGCCTTTTTCAAGGTCGGTCAAAGATTCGGCGACGCTCCTTAGCGTGATTGCAGGCCGCGATGAAATGGATGCGACGTCGGCTTTCGCTCCCGTCCCGGACTACACGTCTGCGCTTGACGGAAATGTTCGCGGAATGAAAATAGGCTTACCCCGTGAATATTTCGAGAATCTGGAAAGCGAAACCGGCGACTTGGTCGATCGCGCTGTCGATGTGCTGAAGAAACTGGGCTGCGAGATAAAGGAGATTCGGCTGCCGCATACCGAATACGCCATCGCGACCTACTACATCATTGCCACAGCCGAGGCGAGCTCGAATCTCGCCCGCTACGACGGCGTCCGCTACACATCGCGGGCAGCCAATGCGGAGACGCTCAGCGCCATGTATCGGGAAACCCGCGACCAAGGGTTCGGCGCGGAGTGCAAGCGCCGGATCATGCTGGGGACGTACGTGCTGAGCGCCCGGCTACTATGACGCCTACTATCTGAAGGCGCAGAAAGTGCGGGCGCTGATCGCGAAGGATCACGCGTCCGCGTTCGAACAAGTGGACGCGATCGTTGGACCCGTATCGCCGTTCCCGGCGTTCAAGCTCGGCGAAAAAGTGGACGATCCCCTGGCCATGTACCTGTCCGACATCTTCACCATCACGGGTGATCTGGCGGGAATCCCCTGTATGAGCGTGCCCTGCGGGACGACTTCGGAGGGCTTGCCCGTCGGCCTTCAAATTTTGACACGACATTTCGACGAAACTTCCATGTTTCGTGTTGCGGATGCCTACCAGAGAGCATCTACCTAGTTTAAGGAGAACAACCATGCCGTTCACACTACCTGCATTACCCTACGCACCCGACGCGCTTGAGCCGCATATCGACAAAATGACGATGGAGATCCATCACGGCAAGCATCATCAGGCTTACGTGACGAACTTGAATAAGGCGCTGGAATCGGCGCCGGAGCTTGCGGGGAAGAGCGTCGAAGAGCTGCTCGCCAATAATTGCGCAATCGTGCCGGAAGCCATACGCACGGCCGTGCGCAACAACGGCGGCGGCCATGCCAACCATTCGATGTTCTGGACCATCATGGGACCCGGCAAAGGCGGCTCACCCGTAGGCAATCTGGCGCAGGCGATCAACGGATCCTTCGGCAGCTTCGATGGCTTCAAGGAAAAACTCGCCGCTGCCGCGACCACGCGATTCGGCTCCGGCTGGGCGTGGCTGTTGAAGAATGGAACCAGCCTCGAAGTCACCTCCAGCGCAAATCAGGATTCCATGCTGATGGAGGGGAAATTCGCGGTGATCGGGCTCGATGTGTGGGAGCACGCCTACTATCTGAAGTATCAGAACCGGCGGCCCGATTATATCGGCGCGTGGTGGAACGTCGTCAATTGGGAAGAAGCCGAGAAGCGGTTTAATTCGAAGTAGGCGGCTTTAATCGCTGAGAGCATTGAAGCAAGAAGGTTCTATTCACGTGAAAAGCGTTGGCAGCAGCAAGATAAGATGCCCCAGGATAAGCTGAATTCTAGTGGTTTACGAATGGGATGCCGGGAAGGCTGCTGCCAACGAAAAGAAACACCGGCATCTCATTCGATGAAGCGACGTCGGTCTTTCTGGACCCTTTTGCTTTGACGTTTACCGACCCGGATCACGAGCCTGAAGAGCGAACGCCGAAGGCGGCTTCGGATTATCAGCGCGCGGCGGGGGACGCGCACGGAGCGGAGACAATATGAAGAAGGGATCGAAAAAAACGACCGATAGCCTCCGGAATGAATATGACCTTTCGAAGCTCGAAATGGAGCGCGGGGTAAGTACCATTCGCGCGCTATGGCTGGCAGCAACCTGGTTTTGATCGAGCCCGATTTGATGAGCCTTTTCCCAGATGGAGCATCCGTCAACCGGGCACTTCGAGTGTTGGCTGAGGCGGCCAGGCTTGCTGCTCCGGGGAAGCGCCGGCATTCGCGTTAGTACTTCGGAACCGTGGGATCGACCTTGTCGCTCCAGGCCAGAATTCCTCCGGCCATGTTCTTAACCTTTTTGAACCCTGCCTGACGCAGGAAATCTACGGCTTTCGCGCTTCGCACACCGCTTTTGCAATGCGCGATGATTTCCACCGCGCTGTCGAGCTCATTCACCCGCTTCGGCAGGTCGCCGAGGGGGATCAATTTCGCTTGCGGGATATTGCAGATCTGATATTCGTGTGGCTCGCGCACATCCAGCAGCAGGAACTGGTCTCCGCGGTCCAGCTTGGCTTTCACCTCAACCGGATCGATCTCGCCTTCTTTGACGCCCGGCTCGGGGGCCGGCTCATGCTGCGGGAATTCCGCAGAATTCCTGATAATCGATCAGCTTGGTGATCGTCGGATGATCGCCGCACACCGGGCATTCCGGATTCCGCCGCAGCTTCAATTCGCGGAATCGCATCGCCAAAGCATCGTAGAGCAGTAGCCTGCCCACCAGCGGCTCGCCGATCCCCAGGATCAATTTGACCGCTTCAGTCGCCTGCACGATCCCGATCATGCCCGGCAGGATTCCCAGCACGCCGCCCTCGGCGCAGCTCGGAACCAGGCCCGGAGGAGGCGGCTCCGGATACAGGCAGCGATAGCACGGCCCGCCCGGATACGCGAACACGGTCGACTGCCCTTCGAACCGGAAAATCGAGCCGTACACGTTGGGTTTTTTCAGAATCACGCACGCATCATTCACCAGATAGCGAGTGGGGAAATTATCCGTCCCGTCGACGATGATGTCGTAGCCCGAGAGAATATCCAGCGCGTTGTCGCTCGAAAGCGCCACGTCATACCGGTCGATTTGCACGTTCGGGTTGATGTCGTTCATCCGGTCCGCTGCCGAATCCAGCTTCTTCCGGCCGACGTCCTTGGTCCCGTGAATCACCTGACGCTGGAGATTCGTGAAATCGACGACATCGAAATCCACCAGTCCGATGCGACCTACGCCCGCCGCCGCCAAGTACAGGCCAAGCGGCGCGCCCAGCCCGCCTGTGCCCACCAGGAGGAGCTTGGCGTTCTTCAACTTCAACTGACCTTCCATGCCGACCTCCGGCATGATCAGGTGGCGCGAGTAGCGCAGAATTTCGTCCTTAGAAAGCGAAACGGGAGGAGCTGCCGTAGCAGATCCTCCCGCAATGCTCGGTACAATCGACAGGGTGTCGCCCCCGGCAACCGCCGTTGCGTCTTTCTTCAGATACCGGATGTCTTCGTCGTTCAGATACACATTCACGAAGCTCCTCAGTTTCCCCTCATCGTTGTAAATCTGCTTCCGCAGCTCGGGGAACTGCGCGGTCAGCGCGCCCAGCACTTCGCCGACAGTCGAGCCATTCAGCTCAACCGAATCTTTCTTGTCGGCGTATTGGCGCAGCGGGGTTGGAATCAGGACTTTGGCCATATCAGGTCTTCTTTCTCGGCGGCGGTTTGATCGGCATTGGGCAGGAAACTCGCCGCATGATCGAACTTGCCGCCCTTCACCGATAGTACGACGAACGAGTACCAGGGGCACGAGTTCTCAAGATCGGTCTTTGAAAAATACGCGTCGCAATCGGGATGCGAATGGAAAATGCCGATCAGATCGAGGCCCCGCGGCACGCGCGCGCCGGTCCGCTTCGAGCAGATCTTCCGGACGCAATTCATAGCGCGCGCCTTGTGCACCCGTATACGCATTTTCCAAAGGCACGGCGGAAGTAACCAGCTTGGTATCGTCCGTGATCCGGCCGATCATCGCGCCGCAGCACTCGTTCGGAAATTTAGCTTCAGCATGGGCGACCATCACTTCCCAGGCCGGCTTTTCGACGTTAATCATCGTCTGAATCGTTCCAGAAGGGCTCGCTCAAGTACTTGGTCGCGCCATCGCACAGCACCGTAACGATCACGCCGCTGCGCCCCTCCTTCGCCAGCCTCCGGGCAACTTCGCGAGCGGCATGAACGTTGGCCCCCGACGACATGCCCGCGAGAAGACCTTCGTGCCGCCCCAGCCAGCGCGTCATACGATAAGCATCCTCGGTTTCAATCCACAGGTTATCATCGGCAATCGACGGATCGTAGATCCCCGGCACGATCGCTGTGGGCATGTGCTTCAGCCCTTCCAGCCCGTGGAACCCTGACGAAGGCTGCGCCGAAATGCACTGGATTCCGGGCAGCTCGCGCTTCAGTCGCCGCGAGTTTCCCATGAAGGTTCCGCTGGTTCCCATGCACGCGACGAAGTGAGTGATCCCGCCGCTGGTTTGCTCCAACAACTCCATCGCGGTGCCTTCGTAATGGGCTTTCCAGTTCGCCGAATTATTGTACTGGTCCGGGTAGAAATATTGCTCGGGAGCCTCTTCATACACTTCGCGGCATAACCGGATCGCCCCGTCCGACCCTTCCCCAGGATCGGAAAAAACCATCTCCGCGCCATAATTCTTCAGGATCTGCTTGCGTTCATGCGACGCGTTCGCCGGAAGGCACAACTTCACCCGATAACCCTTCACCGCCCCGATCATCGCGTACGCGATCCCGGTGTTGCCGCTGGTGGCATCCAGAATCGTCTTGTCCGCAGTCAGCCGCCCCGTCTGCTCCCCGTCGAGGATCATGTTCAATCCGGCGCGGTCCTTTACCGACCCTCCAGGATTGAAAAACTCGGCTTTGGCGTGAATTTCCACGCCTGGGAACTCGGCGTCCAGTTTGGCGAGCCGGATCAGCGGCGTGTTGCCGATCTGACTCAAGAGAGAGGATTTAGACGTCGTTTCGGCCATGGGGACCGCAGGAGCCATGAGTGTACCTTTAAGATTGTAAGCCGATCACCCTAATCTCTGTCAACATTAGGGCCATCGCGCGTCTCACACCCGTATTAGAGGCACTACGCCCCCGTAAGTTGCAGAAATATCAATGCAACCCGACCGTGTGCTCCACCGATTTAATGAGCTTCTCAGGGTCATAGCCCACGCCCTGCTTGAAAACGACCTTGATATTGCGAACGTCCGAAATCTTGGTCGCCGGATTCCCTTGGATCAGGATCAAATCGGCTTGCTTGCCTGGCGCAATGGTCCCGACGCGATCCTCCGCTTTCAACCACTTGGCGCCATTCAGAGTCGCGATTTTGATCGCTTCGACCGGTGTAAACTCTGCTTCCACCAGTAGTTCCAGGTTGCGCAGGTCTCCGAACCCGGCCATCGCCCCGCCGTTTCCAGTCGGATCGACTCCAGCCATCAGCAGGCCGCCGGCCTTCACGAAGTCGTATTCGAACTGCTCCTCCTTCTTCAACGCCTCCAGCGCAGCCGTGCTAGTGCTGTCTGAGGCCCTTACACGGGCTGCCATATACGTAACCGCGCCCTGCGGGCGTCAGGACGTCGAGCATCCGCTGCTCGAACGGAGGCCGATGCGGAGCGCCTGCGTCGAAGACTGCTAACGTCGACGTGATAGCGACGTTATGCCGCACCAGGTCGCGAATCATGTCCTGCACCGGCGCCGATTTCAGGTCCAGCTTTACCAGCGTATCCCGGGTGACGTTTTGCGACGGGCAAACGTCCGGAGCCTTGCCCGGATCGAACTCCGTATCGACGATCAGCCCGTGCTCCAGATTGTCGATTCCGATCGCTGCCGCCTCGCGGAATCCGACCGAGCAGAGATGTCCGGTCACCTTGATCCCGAGTTTATGCGCCGTCTCAACCGCCGCAGTCAGTTCGGCGCGGGTGATGTGCATGTACGCCTTGAAAGAAGTGACACCCTCGCCCGCCCAGTATTCGACCGTCTTACGCGCATCGTCGGGCCCGCTCAGCCGATGCAACTGCTCGATTGGCGATCCGGCGCCTTCGAGATATGGACCCGTCATGTAAAACGCCGGCCCCGGCACTCGCCCCGAATCGACCATCGCCTTCACGTTGAGATCTGTGTAGGGTTCCATGCTTCCTGCGGTGCGCGCCGTGGTGACGCCGCTCGCCAGATACAACCTCGGAAAACTGAAGGCCTGCTCGTTGTAAATTGGAATCCCTTCGCCGGATGGGTAAAAAAGATGCTCATGCATCGCGACCATGCCGGGAATGACCGTGTGACCGGGAAGATCCATCCGATGCGCGCCCGCGGGGATGGCTGTACTTGCGGCGGCGCCGACGGCCCCGATCTTGCCGTGGTCTATGATCACCGTCTGATCTTCAACGGGAGCCGCCCCGGTACCGTCGATCACCCGGACGTGAACCAGCGCGATGACCGGATCGTTCACGGAAATAAACGGCTGAACGCCCGGAGTGAATCGATTGGGCGGTTGCGCGAAAGCGCATGCCGTCAAGGAGAGAACAAGAATAATCCGCATGTAAAGGTCAATCCTATCTAAGTTTTTCGAATGGCTGAAAATGCCAGCAGCAGCCAGGCGGCGATAAAGCAGAGTCCACCGAACGGAGTCACAGCGCCCAACGATCGCACACCGGTTATGGCGAGGACGTAGAGACTCCCGGAAAACAGCACGATTCCAGCAAACAGCAGCCACGAAACCCACCTCAATAAAGGCCTCGGCGGCATCATCGACACGATCAGCAATCCCAGTGCGTGAAGGAAGTGATAGAGGACCGCGCGCTCATACACACCCATCGAATAATCGTCGATGCGGCCTCTCAATCCGTGCGCCCCGAACGCTCCGATCATCACGGCAAGTGCGAGCGCGAAGGCGGCTACAGCGGTCCAGTTCATCAGTTGTATCGTAACCTGAGAATGCATGCCCGTGAACCCGCGAGCCGGTCAACCGGCACAACCTTCCGACCTGGTAAACGTCGCCCGGCTTGTCACCGCGTATTACGCCGATCATCCTGACCCCAACGTGGCGGCCCAGCGAGTATCCTTTGGAACCTCAGGCCATCGCGGAAGCTCTTTTCAACAGGCGTTCAACGAATGGCATATTCTGGCGATCGCCCAGGCGATCGGCGCCTATCGGCAGCAAAACGGGATCGACGGACCTCTGTTCATGGGCATCGACACGCACGCCCTCTCGGAACCCGCCTTTGCGAGCGCCATGGAGGTGCTCGCCGCAAACGCAGTTGAGGTCATGATCGCGCCGGACGGCGAATATACGCCGACCCGGCGGTTTCGCACGCGATTCTGCGCTACAACCGCGATCGCAAGACCGGCCTGGCTGACGGAATCGTCATTACGCCATCCCATAATCCGCCTGAAGACGGTGGATTTAAGTACAATCCGCCGACGGGCGGACCGGCCGACAGCGCCATCACCGGATGGATTCAAGATAAGGCCAACGAATTCCTGGAAGCCGGTTTGAACGGAGTAAAACGAATCACGTTTGAGCAAGCCCTCCGCGCCTCAACCACGCATCGCCACGATTTTATCGCCGAATACATTGGCGATCTTCCAAACGTGATTGACTTCGATGCAATCCGTGGCGTCAGGCTCGGCATCGACCCGCTGGGCGGCGCGGGCGTTCATTACTGGGCGCCTCTCGCTGAAAAGTACCGCCTGAATCTGACGGTTGTGAATCAGGAGGTCGATCAAACCTTCCGCTTCATGCCCCTCGATTGGGATGGCCGCATTCGCATGGACCCGTCGTCCCCTTATGCCATGCGTCACCTGATCGGCCTGAAAGATAAATTCGACCTCGCCGCGGCTTGCGATACGGATCATGATCGCCACGGTATTGTGACTAAATCTTCCGGCCTGATGCCGCCCAATCACTATCTTTCGGTGTGCGTCGATTATCTCTACCGGAATCGCGCAGACTGGCCCACACAGGCCGCCGTCGGAAAAACCGTGGTGTCGAGCAGTATGATCGACCACGTAACCGCCGCTCTCGGAAGAAAGCTTTATGAAGTTCCCGTCGGTTTCAAATTTTTCGTCGACGGCCTGCTGAATGGATCGCTCGGATTCGGTGGCGAGGAAAGCGCGGGGGCATCCTTCCTCTCTCGCGATGGCTCTCCGTGGAGCACCGACAAAGACGGCATCATCGCCGCGCTCTTGGCAGCCGAGATCACCGGCAGGATGCGGAAAAAGATCCAGGCGAGCTTTACAGGAACCTCTGCCAGCAGCACGGGAACCCCGTATACGAACGGATCGACGCGCCCGCGAATGCCGATCAGCGCACGGCGCTCGCCAAGCTATCGAAGACCGACATCACGGCAACGGAGCTGGCGGGCGAAAAAATTCAGCAGATCCTGACCACCGCTCCCGGCGACAATACTCCCATCGGCGGCGTGAAAGTCGTCGCCCAAAGCGGATGGTTCGCCGCGAGGCCTTCCGGCACGGAAGACGTCTATAAAATCTACGCCGAAAGCTTTCGCGATCAGGACCACCTCCGCCGCATCCAAGAAGAGGCGCAGCAGATGGTCGGAAGCGTGCTCAAGAAGGTTCAGCCAGGCCGCTAATTCTAACGCCTAGCGCGGATAAGGATGCCCGCGCAAAGTCGTCAATGCGCGATAAATCTGCTCCGCCAGAATCACCCGAGCCAGCTCATGCGGCATGGTGAATTGCGACAACCCCATCAACAAGTCCGCGCGAGGCTTCCACTCCGCAGGCAAGCCATCCGCGCCGCCGAGAATGAATACCAGATCGCGATCCGCCTTGTCGACCAGCCGCACGAACCCCGCGGAGTCCATCTCGCGGCCCGCTGGATCCAGCAGAATCTTCATCGACGACGGCTGCTGCACCCACGGATCGAACCGCCGAGGCTGGATTTCCCGCATCTCGCATTTCATGAAGCGGGAAGACCGCTTGAGATATTCCTCCGCCATGGCGTTGGCATGAACGTCGCGCGCCTTTCCGATGTAATAGAGAAATATCTTCAAGACTTCTTGCGGAAGAACGGAATGCCGTCGCGATACTCCGCAAAATCCACCGCATCGCCGATCTGCACCCTGTCTCCGGCAACCCGCGCCGTCAGGCGTTTTCCGGAGTCGAGGGTGATGATGGCCAACTGATACGGAGCATCCGCCACGAACTGCTGGGGAGCCGCGAAAATCACGGTCTCGGTATAGACGGTTCCATTTCCAGGACTGTTCATTGTGCCCCCAGGATGGTAACCACGGCTGTCGCGCCCGAACCGCCTAAATTCTGCGCGAGGCCGAGCGAATGCCGGTCGATCTGCCTCTCGCCCGCTTCGCCGCGAAGCTGCATCGCGACGTCGCAGATCTGCGCGACGCCGGTTGCCCCCACCGGATGCCCCTTCGACTTCAGGCCTCCGCTGGTATTAATCGGCCGCGGTCCTTTCAGCGCCGTGCAGCCTTCCAGCGCATAATTTCCACCCGAGCCCTTCGCCACAAATCCCAGATCCTCGCACGCGATGATCTCGGCGATGGTGAAGCAATCGTGCAACTCGGCGAATTGAATATCCTGCGCCGAAACGCCGGCCATCTTGTATGCCTTATCCCCTGCCGCCTTCACGGCGCGGAAGGTCGTAATGTCGTCCTTCTCGTCGAGCGCGACATGATCCGAGGTCTGCGCAATCCCCAGTACCTTCACGAACTTATTCGTGAACTCCGCTGCCCGTTCCAGGGGAGCGATCAGCACCGCGGCCGCCCCGTCGCTGATCAGTGAGCAATCGTAAACCGTCAACGGGTCGGCGATCGGCTTCCCGGCCAAGGCCTGCTCCATGGTGATCACTTTCCGCATCTGCGCCTGGGGGTTCTTCGCGCCATTGGCATGATTTTTCACGGCCACCGAGGCCAGCATCTCCCGGGTGGTCCCGTACTGATACATATGCCGGCGCGCGATCATCGCGAACAACGCTGGAAATGTGGCTCCAGCGCGCCCTTCGCCCAGCATGTCACCGGCTCCGGCCAGGATTTCAGTCACTTTAGGCGTGGTCTGGGAGGTCATCTTTTCCACGCCCCCGACCAACACCAAATCGTACAATCCGGCCCCCACAGCCGAAACCGCGTGAAAGAAAGCCGATCCGCTGGATGCGCAAGCCGCCTCAAACCGGGTAGCCGGGACCCCAGTAACCCCCATGGCTCCCGCAATATAGGGCGCCAGATGATTCTGCCCTACAAACGACGGTCCAGCGAAGTTGCCTAAGTAAAAGGCCTCTATTTTTGAAGGACTTACATTTGCATCCTCCATGCACTTCTGGCCGGCTTCGACGGCCAGGGAGCGCAGGTCTCGATCGGGGAACGCGCCGAAGGCGGTCTTGCCGATACCAATCACAGCGACAGGTCTCATATATCATTAGAATATCGCGAGAAGCCGATAGATTCACTGCACGTTTGAGGAAACTTGGGCGTCATCGTCTATTAGATGGCGAGCGTCCTGTCAACTTTTGGTCGACTAATGAGCGAAGCTCCAGGCTTTACCCGTTATGACGCAGTACCGCTTTCGTCGGAACAGGAGACTCGTTTTGTCTCCGAGAACATGCGCCGCGTGTTCCTGCTGATCTATCGCATCGTGGGGAACGTGCCGGATGCGCAGGATCTGACCCAGGAAGCCTTCATCAAGGCCCTCCAGCGCCAGGATCAGTTGAAGGACCTGGACAAGGCCGCACACTGGCTATCGCGCATCGCCAGCAACACCGCGATCGATTTCCTGCGCCGCAACGGGCGCGTCAGCTTTTCAGGCATCGACGACATGCCGGAGCCGTATATTACCTCCGCTGATGAAAATCCCGAGCAACAGGTATTGCGAACCGAACATCGGGAGCATCTTGAAACCGCGCTGGCCGTCTTGACCCATCGGGAGCGGACGGCTTTGCTGCTTCGCGACGTGGAAGGGCTGCCGGCTGAAGAAGTAGCCGCGCGCCTGAATTGCTCGAAGGCTACTGTGCGTTCCCACATCGCCAATGGACGTGTAAAGCTGCGCCGCTTCCTGGAGAGAAAGGCATGAGCGGGCATATTGCGGAATCGAACCTCGCGCTGTACGTTTCGGGCGATCTTCCGCTGTGGCGCAGAGCGCTGGCCGGATTCCACGTGTCGCAGTGCCAGCACTGCCGGAATCGCGCCAATATCTACCGGTCGGATCGAGAGCAAGTTCAGAAAATTGCGTCGGAAATGCCCGATGACGTCGAATGGAACCGTTTGGCGGCAGAAATGACGGCGAACATCCGCGTCGGCTTGGCGGCGGGAGAATGTGTTGCTCCCAGGCATCGCAAGGCAGTGGCGATCGGCTGGCGGCCCGCAGCGGCCATGGCTGGATTGGCGATCGTCCTTGCCAGTGCGTGGTGGCTGAACATGCCTCCCTCGACCACCCAGGCTTTGGGGCGCGCGATGAGCGCGGTATGGCATGGCCACGGAAGCGTGGTACAGGAAGAACGCGGCCTGGTGGTGGAAGGCACCGCATCGGGAATCGAGTTGAGGGAAAACGGCGGCGCCCTGGGAGTGTCGCAGGGGGCAGCCAGACCGGTCGCGGTTTCGGTAAGCGTGCAAGGCTCGGCCAGCGCGCGCTACGTGAACGCCGATACCGGCCAGATGACGATTACGAGTGTGTATGCGCAGTAAAGCAGCTCTGTTTGCGTTGGCAGCCCTCACCGCAGGTGCGCAGAGTCCCAGTATCAAAATCGATCTGCCGGCGGATTCTCCGGTCACGCTGGTTTCGGTGGATTCCGGCGGCAGCGACTCCACGGCCCGCGGCGGCGCGTTCTTTGTCGATGTTCATGCCGCGCTCCAATTGCGCAATTCGAGCCAGCGGCGTGTGCGGGCGATCACCCTGAGCGTCCTTTCGCAGGAAGTGACCCCGGGCGGCAAGGGATCGGTTTCCGTGCCGAGCCTCGACGTGGCTCCCGGCGAGGTTTTCCCGCTAGGAATCGATCTGAGGCTGCTGCGGCCTATCGGAAGCGCCAGCGGCACCGCGGTCGAAGTAAAACTCGACGGACTGCTGTTCGATGACCTGAGTTTCTACGGAGCCGACAAGCTCCATTCGCGGCGCACTCTTACCGTTTGGGAGCTGGAGGCTCGCCGCGATCGCCAATATTTCAAGAAAGTGCTGGAGACTGCCGGCCGTGAGGCGCTGCAAAACGACATCATCGATTCCGTAAACCGCCAGGCCGACCGTCCCCAGCCCGGCGTCCAGATGGTGCGGGGCCGCGCGTCCAACGCGGACCCGGAGCGGGAGCTCAGCTTCGCCTTTCTCCACTTGCCCGACGCTCCTATCGACCCGACCAGCGGCATGGCCCACATCGCCGGTAATGAAGCTCGCGCGCCCCGCGTCGAGGTGCACAACCGCAGTGAGCGCGCCGTGAATTATCTGGAGATCGGCTGGATCGTAAAGGATCAGCAAGGCCGCGAATTTCTGGCCGGGTCCATGCCCGCCGACGTGAACCTTCTCCCCGGCCGTTCGAGCCAGGTGATCCAGGACGGCGGCCTGCGGTTCCCCGAACGCACCGCGATTCAGAGTATGACGGGTTTCGTCTCGGCAGTCGGGTACGGTGACGGATCGTACTGGATTCCGAGCCGCACCGCGCTCAACGATTCGAAACTGCGCCGTTTGGTCGCGCCCTCGCCTGAAGAGCAACGCCTCTCCCAGATCTATCTCAAGAAAGGCCTCGCCGGTCTGGTCGAGGAACTGAAAAAGTTCTGACCCTCGAAATCACCCCTCAGGACGTCAAGCGGCGCATCGACTCCGGTGAGAAGCTTCATCTCATTGATGTTCGAGAACCGCATGAACACGCGCTCACCCGGATCTCCGGCGGCGATCTGATCCCCATGGGCACCATCCCAGCCGCTCTCAGTGACCTGAAGGTCAAGGCGGCCGAAGCCCCGCTCATCGTGTTCTGCCATCACGGCGTACGCAGCCTGAATGTCGTAAACTGGCTGCGCGGGCAGGGTCTCGAGAATTGCCAAAGCATGTCCGGCGGAATTGACGCCTGGAGCCTGACCGTGGATCCGTCGGTGGGGCGTTACTGATGAAGTTCTATCTGAAGCCCACTTGAACGAGCTGCCGCAAAGCGAAGAGTTGGCTTCGCGACAACGGTATCGAAGTCTCTGAAGTAGATCTCAATCGCGGCCTGACCGCCGCTGAGATCGACAAGCTGATCGGCGCCCGCGATTACAAGCAATTCCTGAACACCCGGAATGAGCTATACCGGGATCGAAACATGAAAGAGAATTCTCCATCCCGCGCCGAAGCCGTCGCCTTGATGGCCGCGCATCCGAATCTGATTCGCCGGCCTATTTTGATCAACGGCCCTAAGATCGCGCTCGGTTTCGACGCGGAACAGTTTAGTGAAGTCAGCGGGCTCTAATGGCCGCGCCGGGCGTTACGTGTTCGACAAATTTCCCGTCGCGAATCACAAAGACGCCGTTCACCAGCACGTGCGCGAAGCCTTCTGAATACTGATCCGGCTTCTCAAACGTCGCCTTGTCGATCACGCGGGCAGGATCGAAAATCGTCAAGTCCGCATCGGCCCCCACCTTCACGCGGCCTTTCAGGGCCATCTGCGGCGAGGCCGCTTCCAGTCGGCGGGCCGGCAGAAGCGTCATTTTGCGCAGCGCCGTCATTAGCGGAACAATCTTCTCGTCTCTCGAATAGTGCCCCAGGACGCGCGCATAAGTTCCCGCTCCGCGCGGATGACCTTTGCCAGACGCGAGCAGGCCATCGCTCGCGATCATGACGTCGGGATGCGCCACCGCTTGACGCGCGGCCTCTTCCGGAATCGCGTGCAGGATGACGCTGCCGCCTTCTTTCCGGTAGCGCGCGAAGCTTTCAGCGGTCAACCGCTCCCCGGTTGCCACCCATTGCAGGTCCTTATAGGTGATCCCCATTCGTTCCTGCCAGCCGTTGTCGAACACCGCCGAGTCCAGCCGAGTCTGCCCGGCTGTATAAGGATAAGCTTCCGTCGTAATATCCAGCCCCCGCTTGCGCGCTCCTTCGATCATCTCAATCGCCAGACCGGTCTGGCCCATTGCCATGCTGGTCAAGTGCACGATATGCACCGAGGCTCCTGTAATCGCCGCTCCGGCGATCATCTCCTCGATTGACTCGGTGACCGACCCGGGCTCCAGCGGACCGGGCGAGCGTATGTGGACGTAGCAGGGAACGTGACGATCCGCCGCGATCCGCATTATCGAAAGGATCTCCGGATGCGTCGCCGACGGGATATACGCGATCCCGATGCCGATGCCGAGCGCATGTTCGTCCAGCCCGCGCCGGATCAGATCCTCGGTCGCATGCATCTCCTCGGCGGTTGCCAGGCGATGCGCCGCGGGCCCGGTTGGAAGAAATGTTCCCGGATCGTGCATCACCGCGATGCGCGCCGGAATATGTCCCGCCGTGGCTCCGAAGTTAATCAGCGCCTTCCCTTCCCGTTGCGCATACCACGCACCTACCGGCGAAACACCCACTTCCAGTTCGAGAGCCGTCGTGACTCCGTCATGCGCCTTGTAACGATAGTTCTCATCGTCTTGCCCGTGCGAATGCAGATCGATAAATCCGGGCGCGACCACCAGGCCTTTCACATCCACCACGGTAGTGCCGCGCAGGGGCGCCGCCGAAATCGCTGCGATACTATGCCCGCGAATCCCGACGTTTCGAACCGCGTCGAGGCCGGATTCCGGATCCATCACGCGGCCACCCGTCAGCACAATGTCGTAAGTCTGCGCCGAGACAACTCCCGCCATCAGCGCGAACAGAATCGTTTTCATATTTTCAAGCCGCGATTCTTCTGCTTCGCGCGCTCAAACACCAGGTGCGCGGCGGCGACATCCTCCACCGCCAAACCCAACGACTTGAAGATCGTCACCTCTTCGGCGGACCCGCGGATCGCCGAGTCTTCTCCCAACTCCCCTGCAATGTGCGCTTCCCCCGCGCCGATCACGTCGCCCGATTCCTTCATCGCCGCGGCCCGTGAATCGACAAACAACCGCGCCCGCTTCACTAATGCCGGATCCATCTCACGCTGGGTCGCTCGTGTAGCACCGACCGAGATCACATGCGCGCCGTTCTTGATCCACGCGTTTTCGACCACTGGCTCAGTGGAAGCCGTCACCAGCACCACCACATCGGCGCCGCGAACCGCCGCTTCGGGCGACGTCATCGCCCGCGATCCCGTGGCTCGCGAGAACGCATCCAGATTGGAGCGCGTCGGACTCCACGCGCGAACCTCCTCAAACCGCCCGACGTGCGCCAGCGCTTCGAAATGGCTGCGCGCCTGCACGCCCGACCCGAGAATCGCCAAAACCCGCGAATCCGTCCGCGCCAGCTTTTTGGCCGACACCGCGGATACCGCCGCCGTCCGAGCCTCCGTAATGTACCGCCCGTCCAGAATCGCTTCGAGCCCCCCGGTCGCCGGGTCCAGCAGAATAATCGTGCCCAGATGAGACGGCAATCCGCGTTCGACGTTCGAATGATACACCGTGACCAGCTTCGCGCCCATCGCCGGCGCAGAAGCCATATAAGCCGGCATGAGCGCGAAAATTCCGTGCCGGTCGGCGATATCGAGCACCGTGCGCACCGGTTGCACTACTCTGCCGGCTGAGAACGCCGCGAGCGCCTGCTCCATGGCGGCAATCAGATCCGGCATCGTGATCAATTCTCGAACGTCAGTTTCCGTCAGGACTAGAGGCATAGATTTATTGTGCTCGCCGGAACAACCAGTACACCGGAAGGCCGATCAGTACGATCACGAGTCCCGGCCACGTGCTCGACGGCTTGTAAACAAACAGTACGATCAACACGGTGGCTGCGCCGATCATATAGAGGGCGGGAATCACGGGATATCCGAACGCCCGATACGGCCGCTCTGCGCCCGGACGCGTATATCGCAGCCGAAAGATTCCAGCCACGGTCAAGATGTAGAAGATCAGCGCGGCGGAAATCACATAATCGAGCAGGTTGCTATACAGATTCCCATACGCCTTGGTCTCGACGTTATAAGTCCGCGGCAGCACCAGGATCGACGCCCAGACACCTTGCAGGACCAGCGCCCAAGCCGGCACTTTCGCCGAATTCAGCGAATACGCCCGCTTGAAAAACAACTTATCCCGAGCCATCGCGTACGAAGCCCGCGCCCCAGCGAGAATCAGCCCGTTTATGCATCCGAACGTCGAGATCATGATCAGCACGGCCATGATTACCGCGCCCTTGCCCGGGAAAATCACCTGCAACGTAGCCGTCGCCACGCGATCCGCGGGCGCATGCTGGATGTCCACCATCGGCAGCGTCACCAGATACGCGACGTTTGCCAGCAGATACAACGCGATCACCAGGCCGGTTCCAAACGCCAGCGAAAGCGGGATATTCCGCGACGGATTCTTCACTTCCCCGGCCGTGAACGTGATGTTGTTCCACGCGTCGGACGCAAATAGCGATCCGGATTGCGTCATGCAAACCGCCACGAACAACCCGAATGCCGTCGCCGCTGTGACGCCCGCCGCAACCGGCTCAAAATCGTGCGGCGTCCAGAATCCCGCGCCGAAGTTCGCATGCACTGCCGTCGCATTCCACCCGAACAATAGCCCCACCACGATCAACCCCACCAGCGCCACCGTCTTGGTGGTCGTGAAAATATTCTGGACGATCTTTCCGTATTCCAGGCCACGCGTATTGGACCAAGTCAACAGGACGATCAGCAGAATCCCCACCAGTTGCGCCGTCGATAGCGACAGCGCATACCCGGTCGAGATGTGCACTGGCGGAATAATGTAGTTCGTTTCGCTTACTGGCGGCCACAGCGCTCCCAGGAATCGCGCGAATCCCACGGCCACCGCGGCGATCGTGCCGGCTTGTATAACCATGAACAGCGTCCAGCCATACAGAAATCCCCACAAAGGGGAGAAGGCTTCGCGCAGGTATACGTACTGCCCGCCGGCGCGCGGCATCATCGACGCCAGCTCGCCATAGGAAAGCGCGCCCATCACAGTGAGAAATCCGGTCAGGACCCAAGCCGCCAGCAGCCACCCCGCGCTGCCGAGGAAACGGGCCATGTCGGCGGAGACGATGAAGATCCCGGAGCCGACCATCGACCCGACCACCACCATGGTCGAATCGTACAGTCCCAGCCCGCGGGTGAATTCAGAATCGGTATGCGAATCCAATCTGGTCGATTATGACAGAGTGCAGTATCATTGTGCGTTAGCCCGCAAGCATGCAGCGCGATTCATCCAGCCTCGAAAGCCGTCTCCCCATGTATCTGGCCGGCGCGGCCGCAGTCTGCTGCGTTCTATCCATCGCCGCTTTCGAAATTCTGATGGGTCTGACGGCAGCCGCCTTGATTCTCACTCGCCGCGACTGGCGAGTTCCGCGTGTCTGGCTCCCCTTCGCGATTTTCGTCGCCCTGACCTTCGCCTCACTGGCGGCCTCCGGACACGCGCGGGCGGGCTACCCGCAGATCAAGAAATTTTACGTCTTTTTGCTGCTCTTCCTGATGGTCGCCGCTTTCCGAACAGCGCGCGAGCTTCGCTGGGTAGCCGTCGGATGGGCGCTCGCTGGGTCGCTCTCATCGGCGTGGGCGCTGAATCAGTTCTACAACAAGTGGGAAGACGCCAAAGAAGCGAACGTCGACTTCTATCGTTTCTACGTAGCCGACCGCATCACCGGCTTCATGGGCCATTGGATGACTTTCAGCGGCGGCATGATGATGGCCCTCCTGGTAACCGCCGCGGTAGTGTTCTTCTCCACCGACCGCCGTTGGATCGTCTGGCTGGTCTGTGCAGCGGCGCTAATTTCCATAGCCATCGTCGCCTCCGAAACCCGCAGCGTCTGGCTCGCCACGGCCATTGCAGGAGCTTACCTCGTCTGGTTCTGGAAAAAATGGGCGCTGCTCGCCGTGCCGGTGCTCGTCGGCATTCTGCTGCTCATAAATCCGTTCGAGCTCGGAGATCGAATCATGTCCGCGATCCAGCCTCACGGCGACGTGGATTCCAACGCGCATCGCGCCATGTGCCGGGCCATCGGCTGGCAGATGATCAAAGCCCACCCGCTGCTGGGCGTGGGTCCCGAACAAGTCGGCCCTCAGCATCTCGACTATCTGCCGCCCGGCACGCGGCTTCCGCTACCCACTGGATATTACGGCCATCTGCACAACATCTACATCCATTACGCAGCCGAGCGCGGCATTCCCGCGATGCTCGCATTGATGTGGATGATCGCTCAGGCTCTGTTCGATTTCATTCGTGCCTTGCGCCACCTGCCCGCCGGCTCCGAGCGCCGCTGGGTGCTGCACGCCGCGATCGCAGTCGTCATCGCCATTCTGATCGGCGGTTTCTACGAAGTGAATCTGGGCGACAGTGAAGTGCTCGCCATGTTCGTGGCCATACTTGGCTGCGGCTACGTCGCCGTGAAGGAGAAAGAATGCCCAGCGTAAATGCAGGCCTGATGATGAACACCCCGTTGACGCTCACCCCGATCCTGGAGCGCGCGGCCCGCCTGTTTCCGAGAAAAGAAATCGTGACGAAAACCGAAACCGGCATGCATCGCTACACCTTCGCCGATTTCCATCGACGTGTCCATCGCCTCGCCTGGACCCTCGATCAAATGGGCGTCCAACCCGGTGAGCGCGTCGGCACCCTCTGCTGGAACACCCACCGCCATCTCGAGCTCTATTTCGCCATAACTTGTTTCGGGGCCGTCCTGCATACGTTGAACCTGCGCCTGGCCGCCGACCAGCTCGCTTACATCATTAACCATGCCGACGATCGCGTGATCTTCGTCGACGCTTCGCTCCTCCCGCTGCTCGATCAGATTCGTCCCGAGCTTCCCAATCTCCGCCAAGTCATCGTAATGGACGATACCGGCGACTACGAAGATCGCCTGGCCGCCGCACCCTCGACGCCATTCGCGTGGCCCAGCCTGGATGAAAACGCCGCCTGCGCGACCTGCTACACCTCGGGAACCACCGGCCATCCGAAGGGAGTCCTCTACACTCATCGTTCGCTGGTCCTGCACAGCTACGGCCTCGCGATGGCGGACACGTTCGCGCTCAGCGAGCGCGATACCGTCCTTCAACTGGTCCCGATGTTCCACGCCAACGGGTGGGGAATCCCCTTCGCCGCGGTCATGGTCGGATCGAAAATCGTCCTCAGCGGGCGTTTTCTTCAGCCCGCCGACATCGCCCAGATGATCGAGACCGAGCGCGCCACCTTCACCGCCGGCGTTCCGACATTATGGATGGGTCTTTACAGTCTTCTCGAACACGAGAAGCACGACATTTCGAGCCTCCGCTCCATCGCCTGCGCCGGCTCGGCGCTTCCTCGTCAATTTGTGGAGTGGTTCGAACAGAAGTACGGTATCCAGTTCATGCTCGCCTGGGGCATGACCGAAACCACGCCCATCGCGACGGTGGTGGCGCTCAAGACCCATCTCAACGGCCTCACCGGCAAGGATCGCTATGATCTTCTCGCCCGCCATGGCCTCCCCGTCGCAGGAGTCGACATCCGAATCGTCGACGAACTTGGTAACGATCTTCCGTGGGACGGCGTGACCATGGGCGAACTGCAAGTCCGCGGCCCTTGGGTTACTTCCGGTTACTACAACGATCCTCGCGGAGAGGAACGCGGCCAGGCCGAGTCGTTTATGGAGGGCGGGACGGAACGCCCTGGTGAGAAATGGTTCCGGACCGGAGACGTCGCCACCATCGACTCCGAAGGCTATATCCAGATCATGGATCGCACCAAAGATTTAGTGAAAAGCGGCGGCGAGTGGATCTCCTCGGTCGACCTGGAAAACGCCATCATGGCCCATCCCAAAGTGATGGAAGCCGCGGTGATCGCCATCTCGCATCCGAAGTGGCAGGAGCGTCCCGTGGCGGCCGTCGCCACTCTGCCGCAGTTCAAAGGTCAGGTAAGCAAGGAAGAAATTCTGGAATTCCTATCCACGCGAGTGGCCAAATGGTGGCTGCCCGACGATGTCGTCTTCATCGACGCAGTCCCTAAAACCAGCGTGGGAAAATTCAACAAGCGCGCCCTTCGCGAACAGTTCAAGGATTATTCTCTGCCCTCATAATCCCGGATCACCTGAAGAATCGCGGAGCCAAACCGCTCGGCTTTCTTCTCCCCAATCCCAGCCACGTCGTAAAGCTCCGCCAGGCTCGACGGAGCCCGCCGGCAAATCGCATCGAGCGTCGCATCATGCAGGATGATGTACGCAGGCAAAGCAAGTTCCTTCGCCAGGCCACGGCGCCACTCCCGCAGCGCCTCTCGCAGTTTCGGGCGATCCATCTTGACCTGGGTCACTCTTTCACGCGACGCCACTCGTTTCCGCGCCGAAGCCGCGCGAGCCGGTTCCACTTCAGTCGCATCCGCCAGCCATTCGAGCTCGACCCCGCAGCGGTCACAGGCGTCGCACCGCTGCCACTTGGGAGTCTCGCCGAAATGGAGGCAAATCTCCCGATGCCGGCACTCGGCATTTTCCGCAAACCGCCGCATCGCGTTGTAGCGATCCCACGCCCGATTGCGCTCCGAAGGATCCTGCAACTGCTGGATGAAATGCGCCAGCAACCCGATGTCGCGTTTCTGCCACAACATCACGCAGTCCGCCGGCAAACCGTCGCGGCCCGCGCGGCCCGCCTCCTGGTAATACTGTTCCAGCGATTTCGGCAGCGACAAATGCAACACCGCCCGCACATCCGGCTTATTGATCCCCAGGCCGAACGCGACCGTCCCCACCAGGATGCGCTTCTCCCCTGACATCCACGCCTCCTGATTCCTCTGCCGCGACGCCGTTCCCATCTGCCCGTGATACGCCACCGCCGGCAGACCGCGATGCGACAGCAGCGCCGCCGTTTCTTCTACGGCCTTCACCGTCGGCGCGTATATGATCACATTGCCTTCATCGTAATAATCCAACGCCGCATAGAGCAGTGGATCCTGCTCGCGCGGCCCGCACTGCCGGGCGATATATCGCAAATTTGGCCGATGAAAACTCAGGACCACCTTAGCCGGATCGCGCAAATGCAACTGCGCGACGATATCGTGACGCACTGCCTTGGTCGCGCTAGCCGTAAAAGCCGCAATTGGCGTGTCTGGAAACCATTCGCGAAGCGCGCGCAATTGCCGGTATTCAGGCCGGAACTCGTGTCCCCATTCGGATATGCAGTGCGCCTCGTCAATTGCGAAAAATCCCAGCGGCAACCGCTTCAGCCAGTCGAGCACATCGTCGCGGACCAGCCTCTCCGGCGACAAGTACAGTAGCCGGTAATCCCCCAGTTGCGCCTTCCGTTTGATCTCCCGTTGCTCTCCCGAATCAAGGGAGCTGTTCAGGAACGCCGCCGGAATCCCCGCCTGTTGCAATCCGGCCGCCTGGTCCTGCATCAGTGCGATCAACGGACTCACCACCACGCAGGTCCGCTCCATCGCCACCGCCGGAAGCTGGTAGCACAGGGATTTCCCGCCGCCGGTCGGCATCACTACCGCGACATCGCGGCCGTCGAGGATGCTCTGCACTACGGCTTCCTGCTTGGCGCGGAATTCCGAATAGCCCCAATGGCGCTTAAGAAGTGTGAGAAGACCAGCCGGATCCAATCAACCAGTATGACCGACTACGATTTTCGTAGCGTCGCCAGCCCGGTGCCCGCGCCGATCAGCAGCGCACCCGCGATTCGATTGGTCCAACTCATATAACGCGGCTGGCGCGCTATTTCCGAAGCTCGACCCGCCGCTATGCCATATCCCAGCAACACGCAAAACTCAATCAACAGCGAGGTTACGCCCAACACAGCTACCTGCATTGCCACCCGATGATGAACGTCGATGAACTGCGGCAACAGAGCCGAAAAAAACACGATGGCCTTAGGGTTCGAAGCCTGCGTCAGGAATCCGCCGCCAAAAAGGCGCGAAACTCGCGTGTCTTTGGACTCGTCAAGAGTCAAGACATCCGCGTTCCCAAACAACCCCCGCAATCCCAGGTAGATCAGATACGCCGCGCCGATCCACTTGATCGCGAAGAAGAGCCGGTAGGAAGCCAGCAGCGCAGCGCCCAAGCCAGTCGCCGAAAGCGCGAAGTAGCCCGTGTTGGCAGACAGAATTCCCAGATTGGAGGCCACGCTTTTGCGTGCTCCGCTTTTCAGCGCGCTCGAAAGGATGAACAATACCGCCGGACCGGGAATCAGGCACAGGACCACTTCCGTGGTGGCGAACATCCACCAGGTCGCCGGTGCGACGATCCAGTTCATCTACAAACTATACGACAGGCGCCGGAGCTCGCATCCCCCAAGGCTCGCGGATAGCCGCCAGCGTCTTTTCCCGCAGGACTTCGCTCAATTCCAGCCCCAGAATGTATTTCGAGCCGTACCGCTCCACGTGTTTTACCGACGCCGACCCCGACAGCTTGATCCGTTCGGCATTCAACATCAAACGCGTTCGCGCGGCCACAGGCATGTTCACTTGGACGCGTAGTCCGCTTTCGGAAACATCGATGCACTGGGCCTGCGTGTACCGAGGCTGCCCTTGCGCGTCTTCCCAGGTCAGGCGTACCACGCCGACGTAGGGAATCCGGCGATGGCGTCTCACATCTTTTGACATAGTTCTTCTAAGAGTCCTATCGGACGCGCAGGAGGCCTCCTTTAGTACGATGTTGATTTATGCCCTACGACCCGATGGATCGATATTGGATGGGTGACGACGACGGCGGCGGCTTCTTCGACGATGGAGGCGGCAATGACGATGGTGGCGATGACCAGGATGACTCCGATCAAGACGATCAAGACGATCAGGGCGATCAAGATGATCAGGGCGATCAGGACGACGATCAAGGCCCCGGTAACGGCGGTGACAACGGCGATAACGGCGGCGACGGCGGTAATGGGGACAACGGCGGCGACGACTTCAATGACCCCGATGACCTTCTCCAGCTAGACAGCGATACAGCCCTCTCCGCCGAGGATTTCCCCAACGCCACCGCGGCCGACTTTCAGGACGACGACGGCGCCTGGACCCCCGACGACTACCAGCAATCCGCCGCCAATCTCTTCGGCGATCACGAGTTCTTCGGCGACAACATGGTCCAGCAGCGCGTCGACGAAGGTTATCAGCCCTTTGAGAATCAGCAATTCATGCGCGGCTTCGAGAGGTTGCCCCGGCAGCTCCGAAACCGTGCACCTCTTCGAGCGCGAAGGCCATCTCTCCGCCTTCGGCTTCGTTTCCGTGGCCATGCTCGAATATCTGCGCATGCGCTACACCGGTATCGACCTGAGCAATCTGGATGTCTCCGTCCCAGGCCGCGGCGATCGGGTCGAGCCTCAACCCCTGCCCGCCGCCTTCGATTCCATTCCCGTCGCCGATGCCGTGGACCTAGGGAAGCACTGTACGCCGATCGCCGATCAAGGTCAGACCTCGCCTGTTCCGCCTTCGCCTGGACCCACGCCACGGAGCTTGTCTCTAACATCAAGACCGGGAACGGTCTTCGCCTGTCGCCGACTTTACCATGCTCCAGTTCCAACGCATGCAAGGTGATGCCCGGGATTAAAAATATGCCTATTCCGGCGGCGACGGAGACCATAGCGGGCACCATCCGGCCAAACTACTGCTCTGGGCTGATTCTGCGTAAACATTTCCATTTCGTTAGCAATAACATCAAAGGCATAGCGCTCAATGCCATTTTTGTCGGTATACTTACGCTGGGATACTCGGCCTACAATATAGACCTTGGAGCCTTTGTGGAGATACCCATTACGGTCTCTGCAAGTTGGTTCCAGGCCGACAATATTGTACCACTCGGTTTCTCTCCTGCAGTTTCCCGCTCCGTGATTTGCTTATAACGGCTTACGGCCAGGGAGAATTTTGTCAAGGCAGTACCACGTGGAAGGGGTGTACGTCCATTTCGGTTCTTGCCCAAGTTCCCGATGAGCATAATTTGTTGAGCATTGTCCGAATTCTTTTCGACTTGATGTGATAAATCTGCCGTAGCTATTGACCAATATTAGTGGATCACCTTTCGCTTATCAATGGATTTAACCATGTCGACGGTGCTTTGGTGGGTCTCTTCAACCGCCCAATGGGCGCTTCATTTCGATGGGTCTCCTCGATTGCAACGGCATTTTCCGATTTCGATGGGTTCCTCAATAGCGGGAGGGACATCTTCGATTTCCTCGGGTTTCAAGCCGGGAGGAAGCCCAGGCTCTTCGTTGGAAGCGGGAGCGTGCTGCTCTTGCTGCGTTTCCTGCGGCGGCGGCAATGGCGGCGGCGTTGGCAGCGCGGGCTTCACGTTCGCGTTGTACGGATTTGGGGTCGCGCCTCTTAATCAAATGCCGGAGGACTTCTTCGGAAACTCTGAGTGTGCGATCAAGTTCAAAAACGGATTAGAAGTCAAGATCATATCGATGAAGATGTAAAAGCCGTCGCGGTGACGTTCGATGGGGTAGCTCATGCGGCGGCGTCCCCATTGATTGACCTTAATTGACCTGGCCGCCATGGCTGGTGACGATTTGCTCGACGCGGTCCAGGATTAGACCGTGTCTGTTCTTCATTGACTTCGGGATTGAGAATGAAACCAAGTTCATAGTCTCTTGCCACAAGCCACCTCCTTCCTCTGGGTATGCTTCCGTCAGATTGACTGTCGCTTGTAATGTGGAGCGAGGCCGGGGCCCGGAGGCTGGCTTTGCTGCCCTGCAAGTGCGACGACTGCCGGAGCAGGCGGACAACCGCGCTCCAAGTTGGGCCGATGTGGTTGATTTGAATTCGCTGGATATCAGCGATGAACTGGTTGTCTTCCAGAAAGGTAAGACATAGAAAGCTCCTGGCTATTATAGCATCGTTCGTTATCTCTGGCAATAGAGCAAAAGGCGGATAGCCTTTCAGGGTGGGGATTCTTTTGGAGAGGGGAAAAGGTGGAAATTGGAGTATTGCGGGGAGAGGGGGGATATGTTATAATCGTTGGGCAGCCAAGAATTGCTCTGGAGAAAGGCTTCTCTGCGCCTTCGATGGAGCGCTTGTGGGATGACAATTGAATTGGGGGAGGGAGCGAATCGCTACCCACGCTGGACATTGCTTGCGAGTGAGTAAGTTGTGCCAGAAGGATGGAACAGGATATGAGGCGGTCAATGGACAACGCTCCTCCAGGAAATAAGCAACAGAAAGTAAGAGACATGAAAAAGCAGAAACTGGAAACACACAAAGCGATGGCTAAGCGCGGAACATTACGGGCGGCGGTAAGTTTATGCGCCGCAAAGGTTCGATAAACCATTTACGCCGCAACAAGTCACCTGAGGCGGTTCGTCTCGATGGATAAGTCTTTTGCGTTGGCTCCCGCCGATACACGACGGCTGAAAAGGTTTGCTGCCGTATGCCTTCTAGGCAGATGGAGAGAATGGAGGTTAACGTATGCCAAGGGTAAAACGTGGCGTAGCTGCGCATAAGAAACACAAGAAAATTTTGCAGATGGCGGAAGGGCACCGGGGAACGCCAGCCCGTCTGTTCCGTCCGGGCACGAGTCGGTGATGACGCGATGGCGTATATGTATCGGGACCCGCGGTATCGGAACGGGATATGCGGCGATTATGGATTACGCGTTTAATGCTGCGGCGCAATGCATGGATTGAGCTATAGCAGGCTGATACTGCGATTTACGCGGCGCAAAATCGATGTGGACCGTAAAATGCTGGCAGAGATGGCGGTGCATGATATGGCGGCGTTTAGCGCGCTGGTGAAACGGCGCTGGCTGCACGCCGAGTAGGCAGCATAAGAGCGGGGCGAGAGGGCGCCAGGAATGGACGTTGGGACGAGAGTCAGGGATGAGGAGCGGAGAGTTTGGAGAGGGGAAAAGGATTATTCTAATACCCACAATCCGCGTATTCAGGCGTTACGCGAGCTGAACATAGACACGCAGAGGCCGGAAAAAACCGGCCTCTTTTTGTTGGAAGGACCACATTTGCTGGAGGCGTTGCTGAACGCGGACGTGTTGCCGAAGAGGTGTATGTGCAGCCTGACGTTTTGCAGCGCACGGTGAAAGGGAAGCAATTGCTGGCGCGGCTGCAAGATGAGCAGTTTTGTCGCGGGGGCGGGTGATGGAGGTGAGCGAGCGGGTGATGGAGGCGCTTGGCGAGGTGGAGACGTCGCAAGGGGTGATTTGTGTGGCGTCGACGCGGTGTTGCGGACAGGAGCCATTACGGAGCAGACGTGAGAAGAGGGAGCGGCCGGCAATCTCCATTCTGGATAGCCTGGCGGATCCTGGGAATATGGGGATGCTGCGTGGCGGCAATGGCACTGGCGGCTGATGTGAGAAGGTGTTACTGACGGGTGGGTTGTGTGGATTGTTATAGCCCTAAGGTGGTGCGGGCGGCGGCGGGGGCGCATATTGCTTTGCCGATAGAGCATGCGCTCTGGTGGCCTGCTATTGAGGATAAGGTGGAGCCGGCATTGTGAAGGAAGGAGGCGGGTGCTGCTGGCGGCGGCGGGAAGTTCGCACATGTATTTACCAGGGTATTTTGGAAGGCCATTTTGCGCTTAGTGATTGGGAATGAGCGCGCACGGGCCTTCGCAGGAAAAGCGAGGGCGCTGGCGACGGTGAGCGTTGCGATTCCACTGGCGAATGTGGAGTCGCTAAACGCGGCGATGGCGGCGGGGATTATGCTTTACGAGGCTGTGCGACAAGGTAGCTGAGTTTGGTCGCAGGTGGACGGGCCAATTATGCGGCGATGGAGGCGATACATGACGCTATTAGGAAAAGCAACGTGTGCATGATCCGAGGGGCGGGCCGATTCATCGGCGGTGCGAGCGATCAATGGGCGTTCTTGTCGGAAAAGGAAACTGAGGGGCGGTGGCGCCTACGAGGTGAAGGTTGGGTGCGAGTCAATGCCTGCTGCTCACGCAACGGCATTTCCCACAGAAGTTATCAATTCGGCGCCTCGAAATTGTCTTGGACCAGTTACCAGCGGTTGTGGATTTCGCAATGAATTGCGGGTTGTGAGCTTAGGCAAGAGGTGAGAAGCAGCTTGAGCAGGTTTGTGGCTGCTGGCCGCAGTGGACCATGCCGCAATTTCGCAGACCCAGCGCTGTGGGAGAGATGGGCGGAGGAGGAGAAAGCGGATAGCCTCTTGTACGATAGCGTCGTCGGTTGTCGGAGTAGATGTTGGCAGGTATGCTCTGGATAATCATTTATTTGTCCTTATCTTCTGCAATGGGAAGAGGATTGCAGTTTACTGTTTTTCACTCGCTTATTAAGAGTCTACCAGGGAGATGGCTGTAATGTCCATAGATTGAGATAGGGCTTCTGGATGCTATCTATAAGCAAAGGGTTATGGTAAATGTGGGTAGAAAACAGAGATCGCCGAGAGAAAGCTAGAGCGTCTCTCTGCGATCTTTGCGGCCAGACCTGGTGACAAGGTGGTTAACGGCTTGCGGGTTGGTGCTGGCATTCCCAACTTGTTCATTGGAAGCGGAATGAGGTGGATAAGGCTGGCCGGGTGAAGTATTGGCGGGGCTGCGGGGAGACAGGCAAGGGCTGGTCCCAGGAGGGGTCTTGCCAGTTGGGAGATATGGGATAGAAAGGGGCCGGATTGTTGTCGCGAGCGGGGGGCAGGACATCGGCAGTGATCGTGCGTAAGGAGCCGTTGACCGTTGCACAGAGCTCCAATCAGGTACCGGGGTAATGCTGATATTGGAGGTGGTATAAAGTCAGGCGTCATTGTTGCGGAGCTTGAAGGCTTCGACGGAGGCGATAACTGCTCGACGAGGAGGGGGCGAGGTGTTCCATGTTATGGAGATTCCGCCGTCCGCCAATCGCTACGTTGGGTGGAGGTGGAGACGCCACGCATGATTTGTACAGCTACGACATTAAGCAAGATTGCCCTGCTGCGCGGCCATCTGGTTGACAATTTCGATTTCGCGGGCCTGGTGTTCACGGCGGCGGAAGATCGATTTCAGGGCGACACCGGCTCGCCGGGCGAGTTTGTAACCGCCGGTAAAGTTTCACGTTCTGTATCCTGCATGGAGACGGCGACGGCGCCGATTTCTTCGCGAACGCCGCGAACGATGCGAGCGTATTTCGAGCTGGCCTCATCTTTGGAGCGTTCTGCGGCGACCAATGTCGGCGGCGACGGCGCCGAAGCCTTTGCCGTTTTCACCGCGCATAGCGGCCTGGATAGCGGCGTCGAGGGCGAGGCGGTTGGTCTGATGGCGATGCTGGAGATGGCCTCACGATTGTCGATTTCGCGTAGCGCTCACCGAGGTTTTGTACTTTGCCGGGGTTGTTGCACGTTGTCGTGGATGCGATTTATACCCATTACGGCCTGCTGGACGGCGTCGCGGCCACCCTGAGCGCTGAGGCGTGCGTCGCGGGCGAGGCTCTGCAAGACCTGGGCGCGCTCGGCCATGCGGGAGCCAGCCTGTGCCATTTGCTCGACTTCTACGGAGGCGCCGCCGATCTGATTGAGTTGGGCGTCACCGGTTTCGACCAGAGTTGGGCGAGGCTATCAAAGATGGCACGGTGGTAGAGTTTTGTACTTCGTGGGTACGACCATCTTGACGCGAACGACAAGGGGCTCCAGTCTTCGACCATGTAGTCGAGGAATCGGCGAGAACGCCAAGGGCATCGGCGGTGACTTCGGCCTGGACGCGGAGGTCGCCTTCGCCAACGCCGCTGACTTCGCTGACGAGTTTTTCCACCTGGGTTGAGGACGTCGCGCTGGGCCTGAGCTTCCTGAATAAGGCGAACGATGTTGTTGAGCATGTTATTCATAGAAGTAGCAACCATAGCTATTTCGTCGCGGCTGGACTTTAGAGAGCGGGCATTGGTATCGCCTTTGCCGATGCGGCGAGTGAGTTCAGCGAGGTGACGCAGGGGTTTGGTGATATGGTGAGGTTAACAATGTAACCGACGGGCGACCACGACCATAACCATGCCGAGGATAGCGACGACAGTCCCCAGTTCGATAAAGGAAGTTTGAGAGGCGCCCTGATGGCAACGATGCTGTCGGTGTTTTGGAGATGTAGGAGGAGATGCTTCCAGTCATTTCAAAAGGGGAGTGAATTTGGCATTGGCGTCGTCAGAAGCATGGGCCTGATGATGTGGCATGCCGGCTTGTAGGGCTTGTAGCTCCTTGTTCTGGGCAGTAAGTAGGCCTGCCATTCGGCTCCATTACCAAAAAAGCCGGGCCAATGTTCGAGTCTGGTCAGAGATGAGGTTGGGGCCATTGGCTGTGACGATAGTGGTAATATCGGCCATAGATGGCTGGCAAAGGCGTAGTCGTTTTGATAGCGATAGCCGCCTATTAATGAACTCTGCATGCTGGCGATGTCGCTCTTCAACTGTATACCCATATCGGACATGGTTGAGGAATTATTCATACCACTCCGGATGCTGCGTAGGTATTAAATCAGGGCGGTAAGGTTGGCATTCGTAGTTTACCCCAGGGTAGCTAGATTAGAAGCGACCAGCAGGGTGGCATCATTGCTGATGGTAATGGTTTTACTGAGGGTATTGAAGGGCTGGTCCAGATCTTAGCGGCTAAAATTGTAATGACCGCCCCTGGAATAATAGCGGCCATTAAGAGGGCCAGGAAGAGACGACGGAAAATTGGAGTATTTAGGATCTATTTTAAATTAAACATAGCGGTCTCAGCCCCTTTTTCTCAAATCAAGTAGAATGCGATATGACGCCATTCCACTATATGGCCATTTCAATGGCACGGTGAAGAAGAACTACAATTCTTCCCGAAAGTAGTGTACCCTATTTTTGGGCACAAATGATACTTTTGCGTCAGTAGCTAACCAGATTGTCCTGGATAGGTATTCGCAATTTGAAGTTTGTGGGCAACCTGACGACCGCGAGGGTCGCCACTACAGGTTGGTCCCAAAACCTGTCTGGACTCTAAGACTAAGAGCCAGACAGGGGCTCGCCCCACCTTCCCCGAGGCGGCTGCCCTGTCTTTACCGTGGATAACGGGTCTCGCTGAGCGTAGGAGGAGCGCACCTGAAATGAGTCTTTGTTGGTGAAGGATGGAGTGGGCATGCTGTACTGATGCGAAAACGGAGAGCTAGCAGGACGTAAAGGAGTCAATATGAATTTGTCAATAGCGGTTGACTGGCCGTTTTAGAAGGTGCTGATTGCGAGATTGGGGAGAGATTGCGGTGCGTATTATCCGCGCCTGCCTGAGTTGAATTTGACGAGTGTGGCGGTGTATAGCGATGTTGATCGGCATGGGCTGCAGGGCGTATGGCCGACGAGGCGTACCACATTGGGGCGGCGCAGGCGACGAAGAGCTACCTGAACATGGCGACGATCATCGAGGTTGCGAAGCGTTGCGGGGGAAGGCGTTCATCGGGGTATGGTTTTCTGTCGGAGAACGCGGGGTTTGTGGACTGCGTGCCGGGAGGCGGGTCTGATCTTCGATCAGGCCCTGACGGCGGAGGCGCAGCGGGCGATGGAGAGAAGACGGCGGCGCGGCGAACGGCGCAAGAGGTGTGCGCCATTGTGCCGGGGGCGATGAGCGATGTGGAGGATGATGAGACCAACTCAGTCTGCTGTACAGATGATATTATTACTCGTCAAGTCATCAATGCTTGATGTCTGTATCTGCTCTGCTGCCATCTCGGAGCTCTTCCTTTGCTGTTATCAGTTGAGATATTTCTGCTGCTCTCCATTACTGGTAGTTTATCTCTGCTACATATTTATCTGTGTTATTACTTCAAGGTCCTCCTCACAGGAGCTAGTGACTTCGGACTGTCTTGTCCATTGAAGGGTGATGCGAAGGTGTTGATGCTTGGAAAGAGGACTTTAAAGAGCTTGGCCATTTTTGCGCTGTGCTGTGTTGAGGGAAGGAGCGAAATGCGAGCAAGGGGTGTAAATTTCCGACAGTAGAAGTGAAGATTCAAGTCACTTTATGTTTTCCTCGATTCATTTCCGTCCTATGGTGCTCTGGATCGTGGCTTGGGGTTTGTGATTTGCAACATTACAGGAGATTTGGCTACAAAAACATGGCATCACAATATAGCAATTCAAAAGCAACTCCAGGTTTTTGTGGCAAATTTTGTTTTTTTTATTTATATATTTATTTTTATTATATTTTTATAAATATTAGTTTAATAAAGCTAATATTAATTTTTAAATTAATTTTTTTTATTTTTTTTATTTTTATATTTATAAATTATATATTATATATTATAAAATATTATTTTCTTTTTATATAATCATTTAATAATAAATTAAAAATATTTTTAAATTTATAAATTTATATAAATTAT
>CAVPKR010000136.1:0-5021 GCA_963705675.1 Terriglobia bacterium | reverse complement strand
GGTGCGTGCTCACCCCCAAGGAGTTCGACCTGCTGCAATACTTCGTGGCCAACCCGAATGTTCCGATTCCTCACGCCCGCCTGCTCCAGGCGGTCTGGGGCCCCGATTACGGCAACCAGGTGGATTATCTTCGGGTATTCGTGAACCAGCTTCGCAAGAAGATCGAGCAAAACCCCTCGCACCCGCGCTACCTGTTGACGGAGCCGTGGGTTGGGTATCGATTTCTCCTTCCGATTGTAAATATACCCCACGGGGTATAGGATTATAGCTGGAGTTCAAGCCGCCCTGACATCCAACTGAAACGTTAATCAAAGAACATGAAGAGCCGATGATGGACAGACCCCGTGGTTGGGCGGCGCTCGCCTGGATTCCTTTTTTCGCTTTCCCGCTGGCCGCTCAACAGACCGAGGCAACCCCTCCCCCTTCGGATGTCCCTGCGTCTGAAAACTGGAACTTGTTCTTTCAAGCTACTTCGATCGGCGACTATCACGGGACGTTTCGCGCGCCCTACACAGGCCCGCTCAGCTTGCAGAATTATCCGGAGCGAGACGTTTCCCTCACCTCCACTCTCTTCTTCGACGTGAGGCTCGCCAAGAACACGCAGTTGATTTTCGATCCCGAGATCGCCGGTGGAAAAGGATTCAGCAATGTCGACGGAATCGCGAACCCGCCCAACGGCGAGATTCCACGTGTAGCCAGCGCTGAGCCGAAGCCCTATATCGCTCGCCTTCTGATCCAGCAGGATTTCGGATTCGGCTCCGAGACGGAACACGTGGAGACCGATGAAAATCAACTGGCCGGCGAGCGGCCCGTGACCCGCTACTCGATCTACGCCGGCCGCTTCACCGTTACGGATTACTTCGATCAGAATAACTACACCCACGACCCGCGCGAACAGTTCATGGCCTGGGGAGTGATGTATAACGGCGCATGGGATTATCCGGCCGACACCCGCGGCTATACGTGGGGAATCGTACAGGAATTTCATACGAAGAACTGGGCGTTTCGTTACGGCATCGCCGCCGAACCGAAGGTCGCCAACGGTTCCCAACTCGACCGGCGCTTGTTTCGCGACCATGGCCAGACCTGGGAAGCCGAGCGCCGGTATTCCTTTCACAAACACGACGGCGCCATCCGTGTCCTGGGCTATGCTAATCGCGCCCAAGCCGGAACCTACGCGGAAGCGCTGAAGCTCGCTGCCCAAACCGGGACCACCCCGGACGTCGTCGCGACCCGGCGAGCGGCACGCTGAAATATGGTACCGGCCTCAGTTTCGACCAAGCGATTACGGACGATGTAGGCTTCTTCGTCCGGCTCGGCTGGAACGACGGCAAGACCGAAAGTTTCGCGTTCACCGCCATCGATCGTCTGGCCAGTGGAGGCATATCGTTCAAAGGCACGCGCTGGAAGAGAAAACAGGACGTGGTGGCCACTTCCCTGACCGCGGGAGGGATTTCAGGCGTCCACGCGTCGTATCTGGCCCACGGTGGCTTGGATTTTCTGATTGGCGATGGCCGGCTGAATTACGCTCCCGAATACGTGTGGGAAAGCTACTACAGCGCGCGACTGGCTCCCGGTTTCTTCGCCACCTTCGATCTTCAACGAGTGGCGAATCCCGCCTACAACCAAGATCGCGGTCCGGTCTGGATCTCCAGCATCCGCCTGCATATGGAGTTTGGATTGAAGCCCTGGCGCGCAAAGTAACCGGGGTCGCGATATCATAGGAAAGACCCCTACAGTGCTGGGACGTCGTCTAATGGTAAGACTGCAGACTCTGGATCTGCGTATTGGGGTTCGAGTCCCTACGTCCCAGCCAAAATTCCAAGTTTCGCGCAATCCGCGTCGACCATTTCCTTGACCAGCTCCTCGAATCCGATTCGCGCCTGCCACCCGAGCTGCGCTTTTGCCTTGGAACAATCGCCTACCAGAATGTTCACTTCGGCGGGCCGGAACAGAATGGGATCGTGCACGACATACTGTTTGTAATCCAGGCCGCGGTAGGAGAACGCCACGGCTAGGAACTCCTCCACCGAATGCGTGACTCCGGTTGAAATTACGTAATCGTCGGGCTGGGATTGCTGCAGCATCATCCACATGGCCTGCACGTATTCCGACGCATGCCCCCAGTCGCGCTTGGCTTCGATGTTGCCCAGCGAGAGGCTCTTCGATTGGCCTGCAAGAATGCGAGCCACGCCCGAGGTGATCTTCCGAGTGACAAACTCGTATCCGCGCCTCGGCGACTCATGGTTGAACAAAATCCCGCTGCTGGCGTGGATTCCGTAAGCTTCGCGATAATTCCGAGTGAGGTCAAATCCCGCCACTTTGCTGATGCCGTATGCGGACCGCGGATGAAACCGGGTCCGCTCGCTCTGTGGAATCTCTTCCACCTTGCCGAACATCTCGCTCGATCCGGCGAAGTAAAAACGGCAGGAAGGCGCCACTTGTTTCATGGCGGCCAGCAGGTAATGCGTCCCGTTGATATTCGCGTTGAGCGTCGAAAATTCATCGTCGAAGGAATAGCTGACGAAACTTTGCGCTGCCAGGTGATAGCACTCGTTTGGATCCGCTTTGGTAACCACGTGGTGGATGCTGGCGTAACTCTCCAGGGAACCCGCATGCAGATGGACGCGGTCCAGCACGTTCTTCAGGCGTGAGAGCCGGTGCTCGGGGTCCTCCAGGGCGATGCGCCGTACGATGCCATGAACATCGTAGCCTTTTTCCAGAAGGAATTCCGCCAGATAGGAGCCGTCCTGTCCGGTGATGCCGGTGATCAACGCGCGGGGATGGCTCACAAGTCCTCAATTATAGATCACAGCGTTTGCAGGTCACAGCGCGGGGCTTGCTAAACTCGGTGGGATGCATGCGTTCGAGCGAACCACTGGCACCGATCCGCTGGCTCGCCCTGGTGTGCTCGAACATCCTCCCATCGATATCGTCATACCCCTGTATAAATCGGCTGATCTCGTCGAATCGCTCCTGGCATCGCTGCGGAATGTCAGCGCCGACCTTGAGCGCTTGCGTTGCTCGGTCTTCGCGATCAACGATTCTCCGAATGATCCTGACTTGCAAGCCTGTCTGCCGGGCGCTATCCGGCGAGTCTCGGAACTGGCGCCTTGCGAACTGCTCACTAATTCACGCAATCTCGGCTTCGTCGCCAGCGTAAATCTCGCTCTGCGCCGAGCCGTCGAGCGCCGGCACGATGTGATTCTGCTGAACTCCGACACCATTGTCACGCGAGGCGCGTTCGCGGAGCTCCAACGGGTAGCTTATCTCGACCCCATGACCGGCTTCGTCAGCCCCCGCTCGAATAACGCCAGCCTGTGTTCGCTTCCGCTCCAGGAAGATTTCAGACGAATGGATTTCGAGAAATCTCACCAGCAGTTTTTGGAACTTTCCCGCTTTTTACCCGATTTTCATTTTGTCCCCACTGCCGTTGGCTTTTGCCTTTTCATCAAGCTTGAGATTCTGGAGGAATTTGGCTTTCTCGATGAGGCCTACGGCAAAGGCTACGACGAAGAAAACGATTTCGTGATGCGTGCGAACCGTTGCGGCTACCGCGCGGCGCTCGCCAATCATGCCTGGGTTTATCACGTCGGCGGGGCATCGTTCTCTCAAACGCCCGAAGGGAACGTGCATAAGGAGAAGAACGTCGCTCTGCTGAACCAGCGCTATCCCGAATTCAAGGCGAACGTGGATGTCTATGAGAACGGGCCGCATTATGAAGCTGAGCTTCTGCTGGCTGGCCTCCTGCCAGACTCGCAGGGCCGTCGGGATCTGCTTTTCGACTTCACCAGCGTCGGGCCATATCATAACGGCACATTCACGGCGGCCAAGGAGATCCTGGCGCGAGCGGTGACACAATGGCCGCAGTTCAATCTTTACGTGATGGGCACCGAAAAGGCCTGGCGATATCACAAACTGAATGAGCTCGATCGCGTCCAGCGGGTGAATGCCGACACCGTCGCGAAGTTCGCGGTTGCGTTGCGCTTCGGCCAGCCTTTCCATCCCGACCAGGTGTTCCGAATGAGCCGTGCCGCGGCTGTGAACGTCTATGCAATGCTCGATCCGATCGCGTTAGATTGCCTGTATCTGAACGGTCCGGAGTTGGAGACGCTGTGGCGGACGGTCTTCGAACACGCCGACGGCGTCATCTACATCAGTGATTTCGTCGGGGAGCAATTCCGCCGGCGTTTCCGTCTCCGTCCAGGCTTGCAGGAGTTGGTTTCCTATCTTTCACTCGATTGCCGGGATTACCGTGATCAGCAGGTCTCAACTGTGGAACTGGGTACTCATATTCTGGTTCTCGGCAACCATTTCGAACACAAGCGCATTCCCGCGACCGTGGAAGCCTTGAGCAAGGCGTTTCCGCAGGAGAAAATCGCGGTCATCGGCGTCCGGGATTATTCCAGCGGCAACGTCACTTCGTACCAGAGCGGCATGATCGCGGAAGATCAGATGGAGAAGTTGTGGTCCGGCGCGCGCTTCGTGATATTTCCGTCGACGTATGAAGGCTTCGGATTTCCCGTGGTGGAGAGCATGGCGTGGCAGAAGCCGATCCTGGCACGCAACCTGCCGCCGGTGCGTGCGATTCGCGAGAAGATGGGCGCGGATTCGAACGTGATCCTGTACTCGTCGACCGGCGATTTGATCGCACAGCTTAAACGCGGGTTCCCCAAATGGAAGCCGTGCGTGGCCGGCGATCCGGCGGGTGGCTGGGATGCGAGCACGGAACAGATCGGCGATTTCTTAACCAATGCGATTCAATCTTTCGATTTTGAAAACGTTCTAATCCCCAGACTTATCCATATGCGCATGCTGGGCTACCTGTTTCATCAAAACGGCGAACACGCTATGAACACTTCCCAGGCACACCGTGCCGATCAGCTCCAGGCGCACATCGAAGAGATCCACCGTTCCTGGTCATGGCGCCTGACCTCGCCGGTTCGCTATGCGGGGGGCGCCCTGTTGCGTCTCCTGTCAAAGAAGCCGTAATCTTCCTAAAGTCCGCCGATATACTGGAC
>CAVPKR010000135.1:0-16009 GCA_963705675.1 Terriglobia bacterium | reverse complement strand
TCTCTCTCTCTCTCTCTCTCTCTCTCTCTCTCTCTCTCTCTCTCTCTCTCTCTCTCTCTCTCTCTCTCTCTCTCTCTCTCTCTCTCTCTCTCTCTCTCTCTCTCTCTCTCTCTCTCTCTCTCTCTCTCACCTTCTTTATCTGGTGCGGCTGCATGAGATTTCGGGCTCCGGGCATACGATGCCCTCGAACCAGCCCAGAGAGCCTGAGATGCTTTTCGTGGTTCGGAACCGAAGACCGCAGGCGCCGATTCTGTTTAAGATCCCGCTCGCAACTTACCACGCATACAATGCCGTGGGCGGCGGCAGTTTATACGAAACGCCCGCTTTGTGCGCCGAGCAGGCGGGACGCATTGTTACCATGCAACGTCCTGGAGGCGGAGCCGGCGGGGTTATTCCTTGTTGCGTGGACGTCTATGATCCCGGCACGGTCCGCAATAGCTATTATCATTGGGACGCGCCTTTTCTGGCTTGGCTGCATGGCCGCCAATTTGAATTTGACTGTTGCACCAGCCTGGATTTGCACTTCGATCAGAACCTGCTGGACGGTTATTCCCTGCTGGTGGTTGGCGCTCACGATGAGTATTGGAGTGAGGGAGAGCGGAGAGCCGTGGAACGCTTCATCGCGCGCGGCGGTAATGTTGCGTTTTTTGGGGGAAACACATGCTGGTGGCGCATCCATTATGATCCCCAAATGACTCAAATCGTTTGCAATAAGGGGGATATCGACGGGCGCGCGGGAGATCAGTGGTGGCCGTCAACCGGCGCTGGGGATCCGGAAGACCGTCTCACGGGCGTGAGTTATCGAAACGCTGGAGGCTGGTGGGAGGGAACGCGGGAACGGCTGGGTTACCAAGTCCAAAATGGCCGGCACTGGATCTACGAGGGGACCGGGCTTAATGACGGCGACTCCTTCGGAAGCGAAACGTGGCCTCCGCTGATCGGTTACGAATGCGACGGCGCGCCTTTGGCTGCAATCGATTCCGGAAGGGCGATCCTTCACCCGGCCGCGAGTGAACGAGGAACTCCCAGAGGGCTGGAGATCCTGGGCGCGGCCAAATTGAGTGATCAATGGCAGGACTTGCCGCTCCGCGAAGAAGGCCCAGTGGATACGGTGCTGCATGCGGCGACCATGGTTCTGTATGAAGACCGCGGAATCGTGTTCAACGCAGCCACTACGGACTGGGTTAAAGTGTTGGCGTCCGGACAATGTCCCGCTGTGGAACGAATAAGCCGTAACGTTTTGCAGAAACTCTCCGGCTTTAAAGGAAGCATGCGGGGATGAGTGAAAGCATCCACGAAACCTATTGCGTTTGAACCGGCCATCGGATATCATTTGAGCTGGATTAGCGGACAAATTGCGCTTAAAGGAAGGATTACAAAAATGGATACAAAACAACCAAATGAAGCCCCTCCGATTCCCAGCGCTGAGGACTTGGCTCGGCTTTACCAAAAGGCCGTAGCGAGTTCAGACCTGCGGCTGGCCGCCGTAGCTGAGGGTGCGGCAATGCGCCTTGCCTTTGCCGAGTCAGCATTTTCTGAAGCTCGAACGATGCACGCGTTTCTTAGAGCAAGTTCGAAATAGAGTATCGCCGTCCCGATTCCCAGCGGTGCAGATACCGGTGCTCCTAGCATGTCATTCTCTATCGTCGAATATTGGGCATGCAAGCAGATAGTTCACTGAGGGTCTGTGAGGAGAATCCTCGCCGGGAGTTTCGGCAGCTCTTATTACAGCCAACCCTCGTCAACGCGCAACGCACCAGCTTTTACCGGAAACTTTGGAGCGGAGTTCCAACCGAATCCATCAACTTGGATTCCCTATGCAATTTGCCGCTGGTCCGGAAGCGGGATCTGCGCAAAGCCGGAGCCGGCGGCCAATTGCCCGATCAACAGATCTGCGACGAATCCTTGTCGAGCGGCACCACTGAAAGGCCCTTCATCACGCTGCGCGGGCAACGGGAGCAACAGCGCATCAGCGAGCTATTCCTGGAAGTGAATGAGGAGCGGAAGAATGGTCTGATCGATCGAGGATTGCAGATCCAAAATCCGCAACACGGCAGCCAGGTGCGCGTTCCGGCGGCAATTCGCCTGCATCCGGTTAGTATCTATGACCGTTATTGTTTCACTTATGCCGTACGTGTTTTGGAAACATCGTTTGACGAGTTAGGAGTAGCTCCGAAATGCTCCATGATCGTGTCGTCCGAGCGGTGCCTCCGTGCCTTTGTTCAGTACTTAATGGCTAAAGGCATTTCCTTCGATGAGAGCCAGCCCCGGTACGTAGTCACTTTCGGCCATTACGTTACCCAACACCTGCGGGATCGCGTCCGGCGAACACTGGGTGCGGTAGTGGTGGACCGGTTCAGCTTGAGCGAAGTTTTTGGGGGCGCTACGGAGAATCCAAACGATGGCTGGTATTCGTTCGACCCTTTGGTCATCCCGGAAGTTGTCAGCCTGGCCGATGGCAAGAATGTTCAGGAAGGCGCCGGCGAACTGGTGCTCACCGCGCTCTATCCTTTCCAGGAATGTCAGCCCATGGTCCGTTACGCAACCGGGGACCTGGTGAAGGTAACCCACAGTTGCGAGATGTTTCCCGGCGAACCCAGTATCAAACCTCTGGGGCGGCTCGCGTATGCCATAATCTCGAAGGTGTCGGGAGACCTGATACTTTCCGCGGTGGACCTGTATGAGACGGTAGATTCGCTCGACTGGCCGCTCAGGACACCGCTGTTCATGGATTCGCGCGAAGTAGTAGACCCGCACGGTCTGGGCGATCCGCACTTCGACGTTGAACACGACGTTGAACACGACGTTGAGTATTTGGCCGATGGCCTGCGGGAGTCGATCCATGTCCGAATCGGCGCACCCGAGACGCGCGATCGGCAGGCGGATGGTAGGCGCGCCGATCAGGTGAAAGAACAGTTGCTGTACCGATCCCCCTTATTGAGGGACTTGGTGAACCGGGGATCGGCCACGCTGACGGTATCCATTGCGGATGGTTTGGACGCGAATTGGACGGTATGACGTGACGTACCCGCGCGTATCAGTAATTACGCCCCTCTATAACTACGGGGAATTCGTCGCCTGGACGATTGACAGTGTTCTGAAACAGACCTGTCAGTCGTTCGAGTATCTGATTGTCGACGACGGATCTACCGACGGATCTGCCGGCGCAGTGCGTCCTTACCTGACCGACAAGCGGATCCGGCTGATTCAGCTAGGCCAGAACCGGGGACACTCGGCCGCGAAGAACGTCGCGATCGAAGCGGCGTGCGCGCCGTATATCACGATGATCGATGCGGACGACATGTTGACCCGTAATTCACTGCAAATCCGCCTCGACTATTTGGACCGGCATCCCGAGTGCGATTTCGTACATGGCCGCGCGTATGTTTGCTTTGGGCCGGGCGATTTCACGGAAGCGACCGGCGAACTCCGGGAGGAACCTTGGCTGATTCAGCAACTGCTTCAGCACCGGCAAGACGGATCGCCGCCTGAGGATTATTGGGATGCCATCCACGCGCAAACCGTGCTGAGCCGCCGCTCCGTGCATGAACGAGCCGGGATGTACGATGAGTCGATGCGCTGGAAGGCCGATCGAGAGATGTGGCATCGGATGCTCCATCACGGATGCAGGCGCGGCTACATCGACGAGTTCGTCGCTATCTACCGGCGGCATGACCGGAACATCAGCCAGTCTGAAGCGCGGCGAAAATCGGACATCGATGAGGTGTTCGAGAGGAAATGCCTGGAACGATCCGGGCCGCGGCTGCCGGAGGATGTCAAGATGCTGACCCGGCGCGACAGAGTGACTGGAGCGGTCGCCGACTGACGTCCCGCGGGAACGAAGGGGATGATTTACGCCACCCACGGAACGGTTGCCAGGCGGGAAACTTTTCGATTTACCCATCGAAACATGCTGGATGAGGCGGCGTATATTCATTGGCTTCAGAACTTGAAGGAGCCGCTTGGGAGCCTGGACGACGCGCTCGAAGGAAAGGGCGATGCGCTCTCGATCGACGATGGAACCTTCGCGGCAGCCCGCGCCGCGGAGCTGGCGGTTTCGTTGGGGCACCGCGTAACGCTGTTTGTGAATCCCCACCATGCCACCACCGGCGCGCAGTATTTCTTTGCGCGATTAAACGCGGCGCTGGACGCCTGCACGCTTCGCACGGTTGAGTGGCGAGGACAACGTTGCCGGTTGGATGGCTATGGCGAAAAGAAAGAATTTCGCGCGCGGGTGAAAAAGGAGCTACGCGCCCTGCCTTCCGAAGCACTGCGGGAAACGGTCATGGATGAGTGTCTGGCATGTCTTGCTTGTCCCATGGCCATTGGCGCGCGGCCGCCACGTGAGCTTGAATCGCTCAACGCGAACGATCTGGCGCGGCTGCGCGATAGAGGTGTGGAGATTGAGAACCATGGGTGGACTCACGGCGAACTGGGCGCGCTCGATGCAGGCGCGGCGTCAGAGGAAATCGAGTCCGCGCGTCAGTGGCTGGAAGAATTCCTGGATGTCCGGTCCCGCTATTTCGCGGTTCCGTTTGGGGATACTTTTCCGCCGGAAGGCTTGGCGGGCGGTTGGCGGGTTTGGTTTCTTCTGACCGCGGGGCACCCGGTTGGCTGGCTGCCGGAACGAGTATACAATCGACAGACATTGGAGCTCTAAGGGTTTTCGTGCCGAGATGCCACTGTATCGTCCATGAATTCTTCCCAACGCCGGGGGGCTTGCAGGAATCCCTTACGCGCATCGCCCTGCTGATCAATGGCATCGCGGGCTGTGCCTCGCGGATTTACGTTCGCGACGAAACCAACCAATACGGAAGGACCGCCACCATTCCCGGGCTGGACGTTTTTCTGGTTGGGGCCGAGCGCGTGCGCCTCATGGAACCCATCCAGCCTCTGACCGCGGACCGGTTCCGCTCCGACTATCTGATCTTGCGCCGGGAGATCGAACGAAGCATCCGGGACAATCCTGGTGAGCGGCAGGTTGTGCTCTCCTTCGGCGTTACCCAGAGTGGATTTCTGGGGCAGCAAGTGGCCGCAGCGTTGGGATTGACACACCTTGCCTGTTTTCGCGGCACGGACTTCTCGCGGGATTGCTTCGACCCGGTGGCGCAATCGGCGATTCGCGATACGGTCCAGCGGGCGGATGGCATCGTCACGACCAACACGGAACAACTGCGGTTTCTCAAAACGCTGTTCGGCGCGCGGTTGAAGGCCGAGACGATCTACAACAGCGTGGAATTACCGCGCGGGCGCTGGCGGCATCACGCCGGCGGCTGCGTGCGCCTGGTAGCGGATTGCGGTTTTGCGTTTAAGAAAGGAACGCACATTCTTCTGCGAGCTTGCGCGGCGCTGCTCGGCGAGGGTCTTCCGATCGAGCTTTCCGTGTGTGGTCCGACGGCCGACTATGAACAGGCGTATTGGGATCAAACCCGACGGGATTGGGAAGCCCGTTTCGGAACGCACGTTCGATTTCAAGGTGTGATCGAGCAGCTAAAGGTTGAGGAACTGCTGGCCGGGGGGGATTTGTATTGCTCGGCCACGCTGGGCGAAGGCTGTTCGCTGGCGCGATCGAGAGCCCTGGTTTTCGGCATGCCGATGGTCAGTACGCGATGTGGGGAGCTGGCCGATCTCGCTCCGAATGCATCTCACATTTTCCTGGCCGAGCCGGGCGATGAAGCGGGCTATCTGGCCGCGCTGCGTTCCGCATGTCTCGGGCTGCTTGCGGACACGATCGCGGTTGACGAGCATTCCGTCGAACGCGCCCAGTCGGTCCTAAGCAGGGAAACGGAACGTGCCGCATGGCGAAATCTGCTGACGGGGATCGCAGATCGCGGCGCGGCTAAGTCGACGCGGGGGCAGTTCCGGGTGGTGATGTATGCGCACGACGGCCGCGGCCTGGGACATCTTCGACGCCTCTGCCGTCTCGCCAAGACGCTGCAAGGAGCTTGCGCGGTGCTCTTGATTACGGGTCATCGCGCGGCTTCCTGGCTGGTGCCGGACACCTGCGAATTCGTTCATCTGCCCAGTCTGGACAGCCTGGATCCGCGGCTGAGCGGTCAATGGGGCCGGCCGCTGTTTTGGGATGCGGGTCGAAGGGAAGGACTTCGCGTGCGCCAGGCCGCCGTCGAGTCCCTGGTAGAGTCTTTTGCGCCTGACGCAATTGTCGTGGATTATCTGCCCGCCGGCAAAGACGACGAAATGTATTCCATTCTGGATCGATTTAGCGGGCTACGCTACCTGATTCTTCGCGGCGTACTGGACGACGTTGCGGCGGTGCATCGCGATATTCTCAATCCCGCGGGCTTGCATCTGATCGAAAAACGCTACGACCGAATCCTGGTGATGGCGGATCGCAAGATCGTGGACGTGGTTGGGGAATATCGCATGCATCGCAAGATCGCCGACAAGGTCTTCTATTCCGGCTACGCTGCCGATCCGATGGATGACTCACAGTGCCGCCAGGTTCGAAGGGAACGTGACATTCCGGATACCGCCCAGTGGGTGGTTTGCTCCGCGGGCGGGGGCAAAGAAGGCGAAGATTTAATCGAACACTGCCATGCCATGGCGGCCGAGTTTCCCGAGGTCTTCTTCGATATCGTGGTTGGCCCCAGATCCCGTTCCGCCTTGGCAACCGGCGCGACCACGGTCTCCACCAACCGGGTCCGGTTGTCCCGGGAACGCTTGGATCTGCCCTTGTTACACGGGGCGTGTGATGTTCTGATCTGCCGCGGGGGCTACAATTCCTTAGTCGAGGGCGCGGTAGGACGCGCGCGAATCATCGTGGTGCCCACTTCGGGGGACTACGAACAATTCACGCATGCAACGCGGCTCGCGTCCTTCCTTCCGATCGCGGTCATCGAGGATGTCCGGCAATTGGATACGCGGCTTCGGGACGGCCTGGCGGCGGGAGCGCGGGAGACGGCGGCCGTGGCTTTGAATTTCAACGGCGCTGAGTCCGCGACGCAACTGATCCTTCAGGATCTTCACCGCCGCCGTAACGGTGCAGGGACCGCCGCCGCAGGGGCGCAGGGAAACATTGACGCGTAAACAAAATGCGGATATAGTGCTTAAATACGTAATCGTTGAGACGAACAATTGCGACTATGTTAAGCGCCGATGACGCAAGAATGCTGGTCCAAAAGCGAATTGACGCAGCCTTGGCGGGCATCTACTATTCACCTTCTCTAGAAACCTACGCTGTTGACTTGCAGGATCGATTTCGATCCGCCAATAATAGGGGCGGAATAGAAGGCATTTGTCGCGCGTTGGACGAATTCGATTCGATGTTCGTGATCGAAGACCCGATACGAGTACGCTATGCGTTTCTGACCTTCCTGGTAAACTGTCCGCAGGTTAAAGACATGGGGCTGAAACTCCCGCAAGAATCCAAATGTCCCGCTCCCTCAGCCTGATGTGGCGCTGATTTAACAACTTTTAGGATGGACGATGCGTCTGCATTATTTGGGCCATGCCGGTTGGGTGCTGGAGGAGAAAGGCACAACTCTGCTATGCGATCCATGGCAAGCCGCTGAAGGCGCGTTTTATGCCAGTTGGTTTCCTTTTCCGTCAAACGATCATGTGGTTTTTCCCGCGCGCGCCAGCGCCATATATATTTCGCATGCCCACGAAGACCACTTCGATCCCGAGAGTTTGCGGCAATTCCCGCGTAGCACTAGAATTATCATTGCGAATTTTCGCGACCCCGTACTTTTGGAGGGTCTTAGGGCCCTGGGCTTTGTTGACATCCAGACTTTGGAGGACGGCGTCGAAACCACCGTCGGTTGTTTCTCCGTGCGGATTCTGCGCGACGAGGATAGCGGGATGTACCACGACAGCGCGATTCTGGTCCGCAGCCCTACCGCGACCGTCTTAAATTTGAACGACTGCCGCTTGTTAGAACCGTCCCGGTGGGGGGAAGATCGCATCGATGTCTTGCTGGCACAGTTTTCCGGCGCTAACTGGTATCCCTGCGTCTATGAATATGCGAGCACATACGGCAAACAGTTGAGCGCTGCCAAGCGGCTTCGCGGGCTGGAGCGGCTGGCCCATGCGGCGGCGCAAACCGGCGCCAGGCTTGCAATTCCTTGCGCTGGTCCGCCGGCGTTTCCTCGATTCCGCTCTATTTCATTACAACGATATTACGAATTCGGATGATAATCCGTTTCCAATGATGGACACCGCGGTCAGATTTCTGGAGGATCGGGGGTACCCGGCGATGCTTTGCATGCCGGGAGACATTATTGATGAGAACGAAGGAGCCGCAACTTTACAGACGCGGACCCTTTCCCCGGATGAAGTCTATGAAAACCGGGAAGACTATCTGGAGCGCTACGCGAGGAAGAAGCGTCCATTGATTTCGAACTTCCTGGACCGGCTGCCGGTGGAACCTGGAACGGGGGCTTTGTTGAGAGCCGAATTGGGGCGGGTCGTCACAACGTCGCGCAAGTTCGCCGGTTCGATTCAGGGGCTGGTACGGTTCCAGCTACTCGGGGTGGACGACGGGGATATTTTGTTGGACTGCCGGCCTGGAGTTCCACCGGCGGTAATGGAATATGGAGGAGAAATGGTGAATTACCGGTTTACAATTGGCCACCGCTACGTTCACCACCTGTTACAAAATCGATTTATTAACTTCGAATCGGTGTTTCTAAGCATGCGCTTCACGGCTTGGAGGAATCCGGATATCTTCAACGAAGCGCTGTTCTCCTTATTAATTAATTTTGACGGCCAGCGGTTACAAGAAGCTGAGCGCGTCCTCCAACCCGAGCCGGACGCGCCGGACGATTTCTTTGAAGTGGTTCACAACGGCGAAAGTTACAGTGTGCAACGCTATTGTCCGCACATGGGATCTGACTTGAGCGCGGTGGGTCAAATCGGAGACGGGACGATTACTTGTATGCGGCATGGCTGGCAGTTTCGTCTTTCGGATGGCGCGTGTCTGAACGTGGCGGCTCCGCCGATTCGGGTCCGCCGCGAGGAGATTTGCAGCAAGCCTTGTTCTCGCAGCCGGTGTTCTTGAGGTTGGCGCGCGGCGTTTAAAAGCGATGCTTAAGCCACTCGATCGGAACCAGCGTCACACATCGTATTCCACGATTATTGTGGGGGGCGGAATGTTGGGCGCCGTAATCGTGGAACGCCTGTTCCGGCGGTCAAAGGGGAGCGGGCACAGGATTCTGGTTCTCGAATCGGGTCCATTGGTCTTAAAAGACCACGTCCGAAATCTGGTTCCCGCGGTTTCTCTAGACGCGCTTCAGGGTTACAACGAAACTCCCTGGCGATGTGATTCAGCACTGCGTGTTCCAGGTCTGATTCGCGCGCTGGGGGGGCGGTCGCTCACTTGGGGAGCCTGGTCGCCGGTGCCATCGTCCAGCGAACTTGAGGACTGGCCTCCGCCGGTTGCCGCTGAGCTTCAGTCGCGCTATCTGCCGCAAGCAGCCAGGCTGTTCGGCATTGAGGAACGCGCTTGCGATTGCAATTCTCTTCAAAAGGAGTTGCACTGCCGTCTGTTCAGGGCTGCGAACGCTTGCCGATTGCGCTATATTCCGCCAGTCGAGACACCGGACGCGCTGGCGGCGCCGATTGCGCGAAGCGAGCGCACCGGCCGGATTTTTAGTCCGGTTCGTTTGCTGCTGGATTTGAACGACGCTGCCGATGGTGAGGGTTCGCCCTCGCGGCTGATGATCGCGACACAGACCCATGTCGAGCGATTGACCATCGAAAACGGCGCGCTTACGGCGGTGGTCACGGATCAGGGTGTGGTGGAAATTGGCGCCGGGACGAATGTCATACTGGCCCTGGGTGCGATTGAATCCACGCGGCTGCTGCTCTCGGCGGTGAACAATCCTCTGATTGGATGTAATCTCCGGGGACATGTGCTGTCGGAAATCATTTGCCGCGTCCCCCGGGCTGCGATCCCCAATTTGCCGGACGAGATTGAGACAGCGTTGCTGATTCTCCAGGGGCGGATCGGCGGGCGGCACTTTCACCTCCAACTCTCGGCTGTCAGTATCGGCTCGGATGCATCCCGAGCCAAGGACCGGTTGGCGCGCGAAATCCCAGGTGTGGGCGGGGCGGACCTGTTTGAAAATTTTAGTCCGGAGGACGTGATGCTCTCCATCATCGGCGTCGGTGAAACCGGCGGTGAGCATTCCGCCTTGGCACTGAATAGAGTTCGCCTGGACGCCGGCGAGGAACCCGGTTCCCGGGCGGAAATCTTCTTTCAACCTGGCGCGTTGGACAACCAGGTCTGGGACGCTATGGAAGCGGCAATCGACGATGTTGTGGCGGCGGTCATTTCCAGAGCCGCCCCGCGGTGGGAATCACGGAGGCGTCCAGACTTGCTGGTGCATGAGGCTGGAACTCTGTGGATGGGCGCCGATCCGGGGACCTCCGTAACCGACCTGTGGGGACGGGTCCATGGCGTCGAGAACCTATTCGTTTCAGGAACGTCCCTGTTCCCCAGCGTGGGCTCCCACAATGGCAGCCTGGCGGCGGCGGGCTTGGCGTTGCGCCTTGCGGACCGGTTGTCGAGCCCCACAAATGCAACCTCTGAACGAACCAGTCGAGACATTTATGCCCCAACTTCTCAAGCGTAGGGATTCGTTACCATGCGAATAGCCATCACCGGCGGATCCGGATTCCTGGGTTCCGGTCTCGCGGCACAGCTCGCGACGCAGCACACTGTCCACGTGGTCGACAAGGCGCCGTTGCCGCCTTGGTTCCCCGCCCCCAGCGTCCACTACCATCAAGCCGATCTGGAAGATTTCGACGACTTTTTCGAATGTGATTACGTGATTCATGCCGCGTCTCCAGTGGGGCCGGTCGGAATTCTTGCCGCGGGCGGTCAGCTAGGCGCGAGCGTGATTCGAGCGGTTCGCCGGGTGATCGCTTGGTCCATTGCCACCGGGGCTAAGCTGATTTTCATTTCCTCCTCCGAAGTGTATGGTCATAGCGGACGCCTTTCCGAGGACGCCGATTGTGTGTTTAAGGCAAACCCTTCCATTCGGAACGAGTACGCCCAGTCCAAGCTTCTTTCCGAGATCATGATCTCCAATACGGCGAAGCTGAATCCGGGATTCTCGTATCAGATCGTTCGGCCTTTCAACATAGCGGGCCCGATGCAGATGCCGGAGAAAGGATTTGTGTTGCCGCGCTTTGTGATTCAGGCGCTGAACGAACGGGTCCTGACCGTCTACGGGGATGGCCTGCAACGGCGAGCGTTTTCGCACCTTACGGACGTGGCTCGCGGGATTATCGCAGTCATGGAAGCCGACGAAAAAGTCTATGGCAAGGTTTGGAACATCGGCCATCCCAGCAACTGCACTACGATCAGAGCTCTCGCCGAGATGGTGCGTTTCCAAGTTGGGCGGGGGCGGATCGAGTGCTGTGATCCGCGGAGTTTGCATGGGCCCTGGTTTGCGGAGTGCGAGGAGAAGATCCCGGACATTTCTCAGGCCCAGACGCTGATTGGCTGGGACCCTTCCATCCCGTTAGATGTCATCGTGGCCGAAACCATCGCGTTCTGGTCGGAAGGCGGGCGGTATCTGAATTACGCGCATCACGTTTGAAGCCGGATTCGCACGATTTGGTTGTAGGCATCCGACCCGGGATACGAACATTCCCGGCACATGCCTGGCTCGCGGGCTCGGACGCGCTCCCTTAACTTGGCATAGGACTCGCCTTGCCAAATCTCGGATAGTTTCTGGAGCCGAATGTCTCCGAGAACGTACGATCCGCTGAAATCCTCGCAGCAAGGAACAACCTGGCCGGTATGCAGGATCGTCACGCTGGACGCGACTTCCGGGCAAGGCGCGTTTCGAAGCTCGGGCCGCAGTTCGAACTCCCCTGCGTCGTTACGCCGATATCTCAAATAGCGGGGGTTTTGCGGCAGAAATTCCTCAGCCAGTTCCCGGCATCGCTCGCGAGGCAGCCAATCGGACAGGCTTACGTTGAAGGACTTGAAATACACTTCATCGGCTCCGCAGCGCCGGGCCAGCGCCATAAATTCATCAAAGTGAGCCTCGGTATGCCGCATCACCAGCATTTGCATGGAAACACGCGGGGTTCGCGACCCACGCGCATCGCGAAGTTGGCAAAGTTTTTGTATCCCTCGAACGACCTTGTCGAATTCGATACCGACACGATATTTCGAGCTCATCTCCTGGTTCACGCCGTCCAATCCGATTCTAAGCATCGAAAGCCCGGAATCAACCAGCGATTCGCAATCCCGTTCGAGCAAGAGACCGTTGGTGGATACATAGGTCCAGACGCCGAGCGTTCGAGCCGCAGTGGCAATCATCGCGGGCAGCGCTCGATTCAGAAGCGGTTCTCCGGACCATGCAAAGGAGATCGCTTCCAACGGCCAATCGATTTGCGAGATCAAGTGCCGAAAGAGGTCGGGCGAAAAAAACCCTCTGGGCCTGCCGAGGCTTACCGGAGTAGGGCACGACGGGCAGTGCAATTGACAGGATGCAGTTGCCTCAACCGTGATCTGCGCTGGAAGCGGAAGCATGGTTTGCGTCCTCCTCATAATGAGTCTCCCTTCGCTGCACTGTACCGTCGGCAAGTAAAACGAATTCCTTACTCCATGCCTCTCCTTCCACCCGCCGGGAGAGGGAATTGGGAGGATGGCAAAACGCTCGATCGCCGTTGGGCCAGTTGTCGTATTGGGTGTGCCACCCGCGCGCCCGGCCGGCGCGGCTGTATCGCGCTCTCCGCTGCTCTAACTTCCGGCGCGCATGCTCGACGGATCGAAACATGTAATGCCTGAGGACACCCTTCACGGGATGTATTTTCATTACATCGCCGGCGTAGAAGATCGTGTGAGCGCCGTCCTCGCTAATATCCATTCCAGGTTGATACTTGTAGAGACGCGGCTGAAGAATGCGGGGTCCATAACTGGACGGTCTCTTCGCTATTCCAGGGATTCGGTAGGCGTAATGTTTGATGCGTTCATAGACGCTTTCGATGTTCGAAGCGTCGGTGGTCGCCGGCAAGAAGACGTATTCTTCAAAGTCAATCACGTTATAGCCGCGCCTTTCGGCGTCGTCAACGTGGGCGGCAAAGCTTGCAAAACCCTGGCCCGGTTCGTAGAGATGATCGGCGTCAATATGCATGATCCAGGCTGGGGACTGACGCTCCACCGTGGCGAGGCAGACGTTTAAAAGATCCTTGAGATCATATTCCGCGGTTTCGAGGCGAACATATTCCAAAACCTCAGAGTGCAACTTTCCGCGAGCGATTTCAGCGGTGCCATCGGTGCTTCCGTTGTCGACAAAAACGACGGGAATGCCGAGGGTTTCGTAGAATTGGAGTGTTTCTCCAATAATATCCGCCTCGTTATAGCAGAAGATGAAGCCGATAATCCGCCGCGCGTTCATAAGACCTGCCGGGCTATCGTCCGGTTGGATAGCACTCATAAATCATACTTAAAATCGGGTGCGCTGTCAGCTTAAACGCATACCGTTTTATAATGCATCCCAGGATGCTTGATGACCAGCGTCTGATTGCGAAGCAGCCATTCCGGGCCCGTAATTTAGCGGAACTCGGTATGCGCGCCGGCGCCATCCCGCCGTTGATCGATAAATTGATTGCGGCAGGCCGAACTCCGAGGGTCCTCGAAGTTGGATTCGGGTTCGGCACCGTTCTGGTTGAGCTGGAACAAGCCTACGGCTCGCGAATCGAGCTGCACGGCATTAACAAGAGCGAGGAACTCGGGGATTTGAGTGTGATCCTGTGGAATGCGGAAAGGCTAGGGTTGATCTCGCGGCCGGACTTCGAGAAGCTCTCCAGCCTTCATCTTCACTTCGGAGACGTCAACGCCGGGATACCTTTTGAAGATCAGTCACTGGATATTGTTTTTAGCCAGACTTCTTTCTACCTTTTTCGTGAGAAGGCGTTTTTTCTCGAGGAAGTAAGCCGTGTATTACGTCCTGGCGGTATCGCCCGGATCGACGTCTTGCCGTTATATAAGAGCGGCGTGCCCCCGCAATACGCTTCTCTGTTCGAAATTTGGCGGAATGGCAGAGAGATTCAGTTTTGGGACTATATTGCGCAGTTTCCGCAGTTCAGGCAGAAGCTGCGGCCAAAGGGCGATTATTATCTCGAAGTCAGACATACAGAGGAGCGCGGCCTTCAGCTCAAACTGGCTGGGAGCCTTTGGCTGCCTTCCATCAGCGAAGCCTGGGACGGGACAAAGAGCATCTACGTCGTAACGGAGTGACGGCGACGCCGAACATCCGTCGCCTCGAGCGGGCCCCGTTCGCCGTCTATACTTGGAAGCGAAGGACCTATAGGATACAATTTGGCCTCTCTTATTGATGCGATTAGCGTAAAGCGCAAGACGGTGTTCGAGTTTGAAAATACTCCGTTCTACTGCATGGATGCAGAGATAAGCACTCCAACCGCCCGCGGCGGGCAGACTCTGGTGCGGCTGAAGATGCGCAATCTTCTGACCAGCGCAGTGCTGGATAAGACGTTCAAGGCGGGTGAGAAGTTCAAAGAGCCGGATTTGGAGTTGGTTCCGGTCAGCTATTTATATAGCGATGCGGATGGCTCTTATTTCCTGGATCAGGAAAACTTCGAGACTTTAACCCTGCCCGCCGAGGTGGTGGGGAACGCACTGGACCTTTTAGTGGAAGGCGTTCTGCTTCAGTTGCACAAGTACAACGGCAATCCGATTGGTCTGCAGTTGCCGATGTTTGTCGAGTTGGAGGTGGCCGAAGCCGAACTCGCCGTGCGTGGCGATACGTCGAGTGGAAGCGGCACCAAGATGGCGACACTCGAGACGGGGTTTAAGATTCGTGTTCCACTGTTTATCAAGCAAGGTGAAAGAGTAAGAATCGCGACGGAGACCCGGGAATTTTCGGGGCGCGCCGGTTCAGCGTAAACTCCCGCCGGGCTGGACTCTGAGCCTTCGCCCTCCGTTCGCCCGGTCAATCGTTTGGCGGCGAGGGTTCGAAAGATTGAGAGCGCCGAAATTTCGAGTGCCCTCACATTGTTCCACTCGCTTCGACTTCGTTTCGGCTTGGTTTCGACTTCAAGCAGTAAAACATTTTTTGGCGTCGAAGCAATCGGAATGACGTTTTGTGTTGCCGTTTTGCGCATAGCGTGATATAACGGTCCGGCTAACGCCAATCCGTGCTGTTCAGCCTTGCGTCGACGACAGGAGATATTCATGTTTATGAATGTTAAGAGAATTTGTCAGATTTTTTCGTCTTTTTCCATCGCGCTAATTCTTAGCCAATTCTCGAGCGCTCTCAAAGCTCAGACGTTCGCGCCGATTCCCGCTATCTCTTTCACCAAACCGTTCGCGGGCGCCGATCCGCTGCCGCAGATTATGATGATCTCCAGCGTTGGCTCATCGTTCTCCTTTACGGTCACCTCGTAGACCAGCACGGGAGGCTCCTGGCTATCGGTTGTGCCCGCGCCCGGATGCTGTACCGTGACACCGGGCTCCTTGACCGCTACTGTAACCACGCTTGCTACGTTGGCGGTAGGGAGCTGCGCGGGCCAGATCGTAGTCACCTCTTACGGCGGCGCGACGGCGATGACAATTCCGGTTACGCTCACGGTCACAAGCACTTCCGCGGCCTATCTGGATAATTTGCCGGGCGCGATGACTTTCGCGATGAAGACCGGAGGGACTGCGATCACCAGTCAGGATATACAGGTTCGCCAAGGCGGCACAAGCACTGCCAATTGGATCATGCACAGTAGTACTTCGGACGGGGGAGCCTGGCTGAATGTCAGCTCCACCAGCGGGACCGCGCCGAACATCGTCACCGTGGGCGTGAATCCGTCCCACCTTCCCGGCGGAGGATTGACGGCGGGCACTTTCGTGGGCCAACTCGTCTTCCAGGTCCCCGAAAGTACGACCACGGTCCCCATTAGCGTCACGGTCGGCACGAACATCTTAAGCCAGGTGAATCCTATCAACTTTGTGAAGGTCTTCGGAGGAGCCAACCCGCTTCCGCAAGTCCTCATGATTCCCGGCACGGGAATCGCCGTC
>CAVPKR010000134.1:0-8966 GCA_963705675.1 Terriglobia bacterium | reverse complement strand
GCTGCAAAGCTCATTCCAAGGCGCTATCCTTCTTGGATGCTGCGTTGGACTCGACCTTGATCGTGATTATGAAGCAGCAATCTCAAGACGCCTTCCAGGTCGAAAAAGAGGTATTTCTTGGAGATGCAGTCAAAGGTCAGACTTGTGCTGCCCGGTTTCAAGCTGGTGGTTGAGGACACGTCGTCGTTCATTTCGGGACGTGAAGGGGTCGAACCGATTCGAAAGCAACACTCGCATTCTCGTTTTTCTGAAACCAGCATCGACTGTTCCTGCAAATCGGCAGCAACCCGGCCAATGGGCAGTCGCAGGATTTTGGAAAACTGCTATTTCTGGAGTCACGACCCAGGTAATCTGGACTCTCTCCGGGAGAAGGACAAAACAGGCCGTCACACTCCGCTCTTCTTGGGAAGCTGCACGACATCTGCCCGATAGAAAGCAGCGTGCAGAGGCATTGTGGCCTTATCTGTGGAACTACAATCACAGTTGCTACCGTCAGACGGAAGCCGCACTCCAGGAAATTGGCACGGTTGCTGGCGATTACATTGCTGGACGGCTAGAAGGTTTGAGCTACCAGCAGAAGGACGTTTTCCTCAACCATTTTGCAGCGTATGGCAGCGTACGACTGCACGACGGCCTTATCCGTGAATTGAAGAGGCAGCAGGCGGCATGGGACGTGCTGCTTCGCCGTCGCACAACATTTGCGACCTATGATGAGGTTGACCCACCTGGACGAATGCACTCTTATCCCAGGCGCACCGAAGACGCTGAACCCGATGAGGCGTCGGACATCTATGGCCTCCTCTACCAAGGCTTCACCGGGTTGGCCGGGTTTCGCGATCGCAAAGACCTGCCGTTCATCCGGGAGGCTGCTCTTTGGGGTCTCAAGTACCGATTCAAACAGTTGGACGATGCCGCCCTTGGAGCGTTCGCCGAAATGCCCGCCAAGGACAATCTCGCCGTGATCGAAGCCATTTGGAACGGCTACTCAACGAAGCCATTCGTTGGAAACGAGCTACACCACTTTGACATCATTCGGACGCTGGTTACTCACAAGTTTCCTGAAACCATTCCCCTGATGGCCCGCTTCGTGAACTCTGGTTTCATGCAGGAAGTCGCTCGGCGGTTCCTTGTGGATATGACCGGGATCGACCTGGGCGGCGATGAGAGACGCTGGCTTGACTGGTACGAATCCCATAAGCGTGAACTCGCAGGAGGCAAGTGACTTCGCCCGTCTGTCCCTATTCCCCCCTGTTTTCCTCGAAGTTGCGCAGGCCGGTTTTGATCGTGACAGCCGAACCCGTGTAGAGTGTACCGAGCGCGCTAAGCTAGGAACAGAGCTATGAATGTGACAGTTGAAATTCCCGATGACCTCGCGCCACGGCTAACCGCCGGCGGGCGTGATTTGTCGCGGGAGGCGCTGGAAATGATCGCGGCCGAGGCGTGTAAGCAGGATCGCATCACCAAGCCGGAATTACAACGGCTTTTGGGGATCGAAACAACCTACCAGCTTGACGGCTTCCTTAAGGCTCACGACATCTGGATTGAATACACGCTCAAAGACGCAGCTCGCGAGCAACGCAGTCTGGACCGCTTGGGCTTTTAATGCGGCTGATTGTGGCTGGCACCAGCCCGCTTGTTTATTTGGTTCTTATCGATCACATCGACACCCTGCCGCAGTTGTTCGAAACCATTCTGGTTCCGGGAAAACAGGAGCGCTCTGGGACATTTATCGTGTGTCAATAATGTGTAAGGTCAGGCTGTCCCGTTTTCGGCGCCGTTTTCGACGTTGTTTCGTGAACTAGCCTGCTGCGGCCGCACCCGAAGTATGCGTATTGGCTCCCGAGCCTCCGCTTTCCTGTAACGCCTGGAATTTCCCTGCGAGATCCAGGAAGTACGCGGCCTCGAACGGATCGCTGGTCTGCACCGCCGCGGCCTTCAGTTCCCGCACCGCGTCGGTCAACACCGCCTGGAACTGAGTCGGATTGGATCCGCCCGTCTGTTCCGCCTGCGACAACGTGGGAATCGACGATATTTCAATACGATCCGGCCAAACGGGCGTGATCGGACCCGTCTTCGAAGCCGAAGTTGCGGGCAATATTGAACTGACTTCGGCCGCCGGTGCGACCGCAGTGAGGGTGGAAGAACCTATAGAATCCACTTCGCCTCCTTCGCCGCGGCGTGGGCCAAAGCCCCGGCATTACGGATATGATCGGTGGTGCTGGGGAATTACTTTAGCCCTTTGATCAGACGATCCAGCTCCCCCGCGCTGCCCCAGTGGATAATCTTGAAGCCCAGGTTACTTCCTTCATCTTCAATCTGGTAGTGCCGGACCTCGCACAGGATCACGTCCTTCCCGCTCTGGACGCGATAGGCGTCTCCGGGACGAGGCAACTGCCCGGGAATCGCCTCGACATGGACTTTCACGCCGTACCGCGATAGATTCATTACCCTGCCCGGCCAGCGCGTCGCGACATCCGACAGCGGAGTCACTACCACGGGAACAGCGGCGTCAATTCTGGCTACCGCTCTGCGCTCTTCCATGGTCGAAATCAGCCCAGCTTTTGCGCCGCTTCGACTTCGCGCCGCAACGGACGCCGCTCATTCTTGCTGTGATACATACGCGCATCCGCTCGAGCCAGCAGATCCTCCGCGGTCAGGCCGTCCTCCGGAAACATTGCCATCCCGACACTCATCGACAGCAGCCGTTCGCCGCACGCCTGCACGCTGGCTTCGCCCGCCACGGAGTGAAACCGGCTGGTCTCGGCGACAAACATATCCTTGTCCAATCCCGGCATCACGATCACGAATTCGTCGCCGCCCAGCCGCGCAATATAATCCGAAGCCCGGGAGGTGGTCCGCAACCCATCGGCCACCAGCTTCAGGACCTCATTGCCCTTCAGATGCCCGTACTGGTCGTTCACTTTCTTGAACCCATCCAGATCGCAGACCATCACCGCGATACTCGATCCGTCGCGTCCAGCCCGGGCGAGTTCCTGTTCCATGTGTACGAACAGGCTCCGCGCATTCGGCAGCTCGGTCAGGTAATCCGTGGTCGCGGAATTTTCCGCGGTGTGATAACGCACCGCATGCTCGATAGACAGCCCCAGTTTGCCGGTCGCCGATTGCAGCTTCCGAAGATCTTCTCGTGTGAAGGCGTCGCGCAGCGGAGCATACAAACTGACCACGCCGACCAAGCCGTTCTGCCCTTGCAGCGGAACCGACAGCGCCGACCTCAGCGCATTGAAAGAATCCGCCTCCCCGATGAAGTGCGGCTCCACCGACGGATTCCCGTTCACAATGGGTTTCTGATTCTCCGCCACCCACCCGGAAAGCCCGTGGCCCATCGGAAATTCATTGGATGAAAACAGGTCGCGATTAGGCCCGCTGACAAACAACGGCGCCAGCTTATCGCCGCGGCAGACCAGGATCACGATGGTATCGCACGGCACGATCCGACCCGCGTACCGGGCCGCCGCCGCCAGGGTTTCGTCCAGGCTTAACGTGCTGCCCAGGGTCCCCGTCATCTCTCGCAGAAGCTGATCCTCCTGCCGTGCCGATGCGATGGAATCGAGAAAAGCGTCGGACTCGGAGATCAGTTCAATGGCCACGCGCCCGTTGATCGCAGCCACCAGATTCTCTAACCCGGTGGCCGGCTCGAGCCCCTTCCTACGTGAATCGGCCCGCGCGAAATCCACAGGCTGTCGCTCGCCTGTACCTGCTCATGGGCCATCCGGTCCAGTTCCACGTAGCGGCGCTGCAGCACTTCCACCACTTTGGGATCGAAACTCCTGCCCGATTCCTCTCCGATCTTCTGCATGGCTTCGTCCAGGCGCATCGCGCGCCGGTACGGACGGTCGGACGCCATCGCGTCCAGGCAATCCACCGCCGAAAGGATCCGCGCTCCAATCGGGATCTGATTTCCCTTGAGGCCGGACGGATACCCCGTGCCATCGAATTTTTCGTGATGCGCCCGGACGATCGGCGCCACTGGATAGGGCAGCTTCATCCGCTCCAGAATCTCGGCTCCCACGATCGGATGGATCTTCATCTTCTCGAACTCGTCCGGCGTCAGACGGCCCGGTTTGGAGATGATATGCTCCGGAATCGCCAGCTTGCCCACATCGTGCAGCAGCGCCGCCGCCCGTAAGGCTCGCAGGTCCGCGACCCCGAGTCCCATTTCCCTGCCGATCTCGATAGCGCACACCTGCACGCGCCGCAGATGCATGTGCGTGATCTGGTCTTTAGCCTCGATCGCCACCGCCAGCACCTCGATGGTGCGCAGATGCACGGCTTCCATCTCTTCGTCGTGCTGCCGGTCTTTCTCTTTCCCGTCCAGATAGAAACGGTATCCCCGTTCGATCACGAACAGCATCGGCAGCGCCAGCACAGCCGCCGGCAGCCCGGTGTGCTGACTGGTCTGGTTGATCATGTACGTCAGATATCCGGCCGCCACGAACCACGGCAGCAGCCAGTACATCCGGCTCTTGTAAAACGTTCTCAGGGGAGTCTTTTCATCCCGCGTGATCGCCGCAGCCAGCACATAGTGGAAGAAGAACACCAGGGAGCTGGCCAGCAGCAGCGCCGGGAACAAAGGATTCCCGCGCAGTTTTGGAGAAATGTGATACGCGTTATAGGCTGCCGCGATACTGATCGCGACGCTGGCGGTGCGGAAGATCAGCTCCCCGAACTTCACTCTGAATTTCGCGATCCGCAGATCCCGCAGCAAAGACGCCGCGCATCCAATCACCAGGACCTCCGGCAGGCTCAGATCCAGAATGCTCAGCATGACCAGGAGCAATCCGGCGGGCAGGACCGCTCCATTTACATTCAGGCCCAAATCGAGCAGGGACACCATAACCGACGCTGCCAGGTAAATGGCAAACAGCATCGGATTCTTCGGCTGCACTCGCGGCGCATTCAGCAACAGCACCATCACACCCAGGAAGGTACAGGCGACGACGTAAATTTTGGCGTTCCGTGCAAGCAGCTTCATCTTGATGTAACCGAGTGATTGCACGTGAGGCCCCACAGTCGCCGGGTTCCGGCGATGCGTCCTCAAACCCAGCGATTTCAAGGATTTGAATCGTGCCGGGCCCATTGCCAGCCCGGACTTTCCACGGACAACTTGTCCCGTTTTCATGGGCACTTTGTCCCAACGCCCCTGGCCTCGATTCAGTCGGGCGTCACCAGCCGGATCATCCCGATGTTGACGGAAAACGTGCGTTCATCTTCCGCGATCTGAAACGTCGGCGATGCGTGAAGTTCCAGTGTGTACTCCGCCGCATCTTCTAAGCCGGCTTCGAGGATGGATACGCCGGTGCGGTCCAGCTTCCAGGTGGCGACTGGCGCGCCGTTCACAATCGCGCGAATTTCTCCGGGGACGAAGGCTTCCGACGCGTGACAACGGATGCGCAGCCGCTGCGGCCCGGGCTTGACGCGAGTCAGACGCGCGACGGCGCTCGCGCCGATCCAGCGATATTTGTTCCCAAACACGCCTTCGAGATCGTACCAGCCGTCGACTAAGTGAGCTTCATGCGAGGGCTGTGAGAAATCGACCATATCTTCGCGGTCGCCTGGATAGAGCTCGGTACGCTCGCCGGGTGGCAGCAGATTATAGACGCCGTCTTCGAGCGGCGCGGCATATCCGCAGCCGAAACATCGCAGCACGCCGGATTCGTCGCGCGAAAGCGCCGCATGGCAGGCAGGACAGCGCAGGAATACCTCGAAATTCTCAAATGTGCGCACCGGAGGCGCGATACGCGATTTACGGCACACTGCTGCGATGGTTCCTCCCAGCCATTGCGCGGTGCGCCACTCCGGACGGCGCGGGTCCAGACGGGTGGCGATCGATTTTACAATCCGCTCGCCCCAGCCTTGCTCCGGAGCGAAGACATCGTACTCTTGTTCCGGAAAATATTTCGCGATCAGCGCGTGCCAGTCCTTCAGGCGCATGGCGTAGTTCTGACGGATGCCGATGCTTTCTTCCTGATTAGCGCCGACCACGTCGCGGACCAGGTAACCCAGCAATCCCCAGTCATAAAGGCGCCGCTCCCAGGGCCGCATGGTGTTGTAGTAAGCGCAGCGATACAAGCGCAGCGAAAGCCGCCGCTTAATGGATTCTTCGGCGAACAGGAACACCCCGCCCGGCTCCAGAACGCGCGCCACCTCCCGGAAAACGCTCTCCATATCCAGGAACTGGCTCAGCATCTGGAACGCGCAGACAAAGCGGAGCGAGCGATCGGCGAACGGAAGATTCGCGGCGTCTCCCGTCAGGTAAACCGGGGCGCGAGTGAGTTTCCATGCATCCATCAGGACTCGCCCATGCCGCAGCGAATCGGCGGAAAGATCCAGCGCGAAGCCGTCCGCGCCGAATTCATTGGCCAGCATATAGCTCGAATGACCCGCGTTCGCTCCGATCTCGAGAAACGGCGTCATGCGGCCGATGAACTCGCGATGATTGCGGATCACCGTACCGCGGCGCGTATTCTCCTCGGCGTACATCCGGAGATTGCGTTCGGGTTGACCCAGCGAAGCGTAGTTGTGAAACTCCACCTGCGCGCGCTTGACTGAAAAAGTCTGGCTCACTGCCCCAGTAGCATCTCCATGGTCAAACCGCGCATATCGGGGACCAGAACGTCCGGCGAATGGGTCGCGAGCTCCTGCGCGCCCACCACTCCGGTGCCCACCGCGATCGCCCGGACCCCGTTGGCCCGCGCCGCTCGAATGTCATTGGGATGATCGCCGATCAAAGAAATGGGACTATTCCGGTCGATCCATCCGCGCCGCCGAGCCTCGGCAATCGCGATCTTGACCAGTCCCGCGCGATCTTCGGCCAGTTCCGCAAACGCGCCGAACCGCAGGTAGTGGCGCAAGCCTGCCCGCTCCATTTTCTTCCACCCGATGCGCGTCAGGTTCCCCGTGACCAGGCCAGTCGTGATGCCGCGTCGCGATAATTTGTAGAGCAGCATCCGCGCCCCTGGGCACACGCGCCGCCGCAGATCCGGACAGTTCCGCACATAAATCCGTTGCGCGTGATCCACCACCGCCGGCATGTGGCGCCGGATCTGGGCCTGTGACACGCCCGCGTTCCGCAGCATCTCCCGGACGATATCGCGATCCAGCATGCCTTGCACCGGCACGTTCTCGGTAGTGGTCTCGAGGCCCGTCGCTTTGCGAACCGCCTCCACCAGCGCCAGACGGTGATGTGGTCCGGCGCGCCGCAGCAGCGTTCCATCGATATCGAATAGAACCAGGGGTCGCGAAGCCGGCTGCCGCATGTATTTTTACTATAGCTGCTAGAATAGGCAGCGAATGCAGGTTTTGAAAGCCGGCGATCATAAGCTGCTGCTTCTGGAGCTGGATACCGAGTTCGTGGAGAACATCGCGCGCCAGGCCGGTTTCGAATTTCGCCTGGATGACCAGCACCGCCGCTTGGTGTTGGATCTGAACGCGCAGGGCCGCCAAGTCCCCCCTGCTGCTGTTCGACGCCGCCGATCCTGCAAACCTAGGCTGGTTTTCCCGCTGCCAGTTCTATGTCGATGGCACCAGCGGAGCCGTGCTGCAAACCCCCATCCAACTGGCGAATCAACGCGACCGGTCCGGCCATGCCCTGCCCCATGCGATCCGTTTACAGATCAACAAGGAACTTCCGGCGACGTTCCGGCTACCGAATCGAGCTCCCGTGACCGAGCAGATGGTCTACTCGGTGCTCTACAATTTCCTGAACGCCTTGCTGAATACCGGTGTCGGCGTGTGCGGCGGATCGGTAGTGAAGCCTCTCGCCGGACGTACGGAACCCGCTGGGAACCGCAACTAGCATGGCGACTCTAGGATTCGTCGAGTATCAGGACGCCAGCCCGGAAGTGCGCGCGGTATACGACGACATCATGGCCACCCGCAAGGTGGACTGGATCAACAATTTCTGGAAAGCGCTGGCGAACGATCCGGTGACACTGCGCCGAACTTGGGAATCCATCAAGCAGATCATGGGCCCCGGCGCGCTGGATCCGCTGACCAAAGAAATGATCTACGTCGCCGTCAGTACCACCAATCAATGCGGCTATTGCATCGCGTCCCACACGGCGGCGGCTCGCAAAGCCGGCATGACCGACGCTCAGTTCGCTGAGTTGATGGCGGTGGTCGGCATGGCGAATGAAACCAATCGCCTGGTCAGCGGCTATCAGGTGGAAGTCGACGATCGCTTCAAGACCAGCCTGTAGCATTCATACGCCACTGGCAACAGTACCGCCAGAGCGAATGCCACGCGCAGCGGATACTGAAAATGCCGCGTAGTGGAGCTGATTACGGTATTTCCCACCCGGTACGTGATGGTATTCCGATGCCAGGGGATCAACGGCGACGCCGTCGCGCCCGCCACATAACCGACGACGCCCAGCAGCATATCCTGCAATAATTTTTGGGGCTTCTTGAAGAAGAAACTGGCCATGACCGAGATCCAGGCTCCAATCGCCAAGCCGATCACGGCCTCCAGAAGATATGGCAGAGCCTGTGGAGGAGCTTCCGGATTCATGCGGTCGACTCAATGTTAACTCACTTGAGCGCAGCAGTCTAAGCCGCTCACTCCGACACGGCGCTTTCCCAGATGTGGACCGTTCGACGGGCGAAGTTGATAAAGCCGCGGTGCGGGTTGGTGCTTGGCGGCTTCACCCGAAGTTCATCGCTGACAAGTCACGGAGCTGAGCCGCCATGCGTAGCATGCGGACAATTTTCGGTTGGCGGAAGAATCCGCACAAACGACGAAGAGGGCGCGGTTTGGCGGGCGAAGTTGATTGGGTTGGCGCTGGATTAACCGCATGCTTCGCATGGCGGGGTCAGCATGTCATTCCGACCGAAGCATGGTCACCGGGTCGATCCGGACCGCGTGAATCACCGCCGGCAATGCGGCCAGCAGCGCCGCCGCCGCGATGATCAGCGCCGGCAGCGCGAGCATCGATAGATCCGCAGCG